>JAKSBO010000325.1 GCA_022361095.1 Desulfobacterales bacterium
AGAGGTCTCATTGACGGTCATCGGCACCCCGAAAAAGAACGGCGGCATCGAAAACCTGGTTAAAAAGCTTGATCTTTCCTGCCATATCGACTTTACCGGGCGCATTGATCACCGGCGGTTTGTCCGGGAATATGCAAAAGCCCAGATTGCAGTGGTCCCCTCCATGTACGAAGGATTCGGGCTGCCGGTCGGAGAGGCCATGGCCTGCCGGGTACCGGTGATCTCCACAACCGGCGGCGCCCTGCCCGAAGTCGCCGGTGATGCGGCAAAACTTGTTCCCCCGGGAGATGCCAAGGCCCTTGAAAAGGCAATCATTGAGCTGCTTGACGACGAGAAACAGCGTGAGGATCTGGCCTGCCGGGGGTATGAACGCGCAACAACGCAATTTACCTGGGAAAAATGCGCCATGCGCACGGCCCTGGTATACCAGGAGGTGATAAATGATTACCATGGATTTTAATTACCTGGGTATTACCCCCGGCAACCGGGTGCTGGATATCGGTTGCGGAGAGGGGCGCCACACCATCAGGGCCTGCCGGGAACCCGGTGCCGTGTGCATCGGCGCGGACTTTGGGTTTGACAATTTGCGCACCACCAAAGGCAAGCTCGAATTCCACGAGGGCCTTAATGACCTGTCCTGCAGAAAGTGGGCATTGTCCGCCATGGATATTACCGCCCTTCCCTTCAAAGACAATAGCTTTGATGTCGTGATCTGCTCCGAGGTGCTTGAACATATCCCGGATGACGAAAAAGCTGTTTCAGAACTGGTTCGTATTCTTAAACCGGGGAAAATACTGGCCGTAAGTGTTCCCCGGGCCTGGCCCGAATGGATCTGCTGGCAATTGTCGGATGAATACCGCAATGCCGACATGGGCCATGTCAGAATTTACAGCAAGAAAAAAATTATCGAAAAAATCCAAGGCAAAGGTCCCAAATACCTCAGGCACCACTATGCCCACAGCATACACAGTCCCTATTGGTGGCTCAAATGCCTTGTGGGGCCCGACCGCACGGATTCGCCAATCGTGAATCTCTACCACAGGCTCCTGGTATGGGATTTAATGAAAAAACCGATACTGACAACCGCCCTAGACCGCCGGCTCAACCCTGTGCTTGGGAAAAGCCTGATTTTGTATTTCAGAAAATCCCTTTGAGGGTACCTCTAATAATCAAAATTTTGGTTTGAGTTCGAGGCACAATAAAATTTTATTGCAAGAAGAAATCATAGCCAAAAGGCAATTATTAGAGGTGGCTTGAGAAATTCCTAAAAATACCAGGCCAGGGTACCGAGGAGAATATCAATTCCGTCGTTGGGCTCTTTTAGGCCTGCATTGGAATAATGCATATAGCGAAAGTTAATATCTATATTTTTAATTCTGACACCCACCCCGATCCTGTCTTCAAACAAAAAATTAGAGGATAAATCCCTATTATTAATCGTATAATCGTCCAGATAGGCAACACCAATCCCCGCCTCTATGTACGGATACCAGGCCGCATTTCCTGTATGAAAAACATACTGAAACACCGGGGACAACGCGGCAGCATTTACATCATCTCCGCCGTTTTCCCAGCGGGAATATGATAACTCAAAATAGCCGTCTATATAACCAATTTTGCTTTCAAACCACTTCACATCCCATTGCTTTAAAAGCCCGGCCCGATAAACATCAATATTGTCATTACTTTGACCATATCCCAGTGAAACACCATATCCGTCAATTCCGGAAAAATCCTGGGCCGCAGCACACGTGCCTGTACCAATAAAAAAAATCAACAAAAACAAAAATCTTTTCATATTTGTCCTTTCTTGGGAAGCCGGCTTTGATACCGGAAAAACGCCTTACCCGCAGTATATAAATATAATGTGAAAATATAAATGATGGATGAAGTAGTAAATACACTATTCTTAACCAAAAATAAACATTTGCCCTAAATTTTTTCCAACGAAAATCATCAGGAACACCGATATCCCATAAACCGGACCAAAGCCCTGAACACAGCAACTTTCATTGGGAAACCAAAGCAGGTTTACCCTTGACATAAAATTGGGGGGAGTTTATATCCTTCTATCAATTGCGTAAATTAACCCGTTGACATTTTATAAATAATGCAAAACTAAAGATTACTACACATTGAAAAAGACTATAAAAAAAAACCGGAATCAATTGCTGGATAGCTGGTTCCATGCCACCATCAACACCTATCCTGAAGAATCTGCAAGGGTTTTGGGAAAAAAATCCGACCGGTTTGACAATCCCATAGGCGCCGTCACCCGGGAAACCCTTGAAGATGTCCTAAATCTAATAATCGAAAATTTCAGTCGGGAAGGTCTTGAAAAAGCCCTGGACCCAGTTATACGTATTCGCGCGGTCCAGGCATTCGACCCTGCAAATGCAGTCAGTTTTGTATTTGCATTGAAAGACATCGGTGAGAGCGTCTTTGAAGAGGCAGAGATAGATATACTAGAGTTTCATCGCCTGGTGGACGAAATTGCCCTGGCAGCTTTCAACCGATACATGAAATGTAGAGAGGATATTTTCCTTTTAAAGGCCACGGAGAGCAAAAGACGCATCCATAAAGCCTTTGAAAGGGCAGGTTTAGTAGCGGAGTTGTCAGAGGGCGACCTCTTAGGCTCCAAACAATCTTAACATGTATGGCGCGACAATGGCGGGCCATACATACAATAATGAGGTGGTTATAACATGAATCAAAGGTACTTGATCCCCCTTACTGCTGTCTTTCTGCTCTTCCTGTTGGCTTACACAGGGGTTGAGGGACTCGGGCTTCAGGTGGTCTTTGGTGTACTGATTCCGTACCTGGCAGTTGCCGTATTCCTGATTGGCTTTGTAATCAAGGTCAAGGATTGGGCAGCGTCTGCCGTGCCGTTTAGGATTCCTACAACCTGCGGCCAGCAGAAATCACTACCATGGATCAAACAGAACACCATTGACAACCCGAACACATCTGCCGGCGTTTTTGTAAGAATGCTCCTTGAAATTTTTACTTTCAGGTCATTGTTCAGAAATACAAAAGCGGCGTTTAACCGGCATGCGTCCAACAAGCTCTCCTATTCCTGGGAAATTTTCCTGTGGGTAGGTGCGCTTGCATTCCACTATTCATTCCTGGTGGTTCTTCTCAGGCACTTTAGATTTTTCACTGCGCCTGTCCCGGGATGTATTCAATTTCTGGAATACCTGGACGGAATTATCCAGGTTGGTCTTCCCGGGTTGTTCATTTCCGGGCCTGTGCTTCTGCTGGCAGCGCTTTTCCTTCTGAGCCGCAGAATTTTTGATGGTAAAATCAGCTACATCTCCCAGGCGGCTGATTATTTCCCGCTCTTTCTGATCATCGGCATTGCCGCAACAGGCATCGCCATGCGCTATTTCACGAAAGTGGACATCATCGGTATCAAGGAACTGACCATGGGACTGGTTACATTCAATCCCCATATTCCCGAAGAAGTCGGCGGATTGTTCTACAGCCATCTTTTCCTTGTGTGCATCCTGTTTGCCTATTTCCCCATGAGTAAATTAATGCACATGGGCGGCATATTCTTGAGCCCCACCCGGAACATGGCCAACAACACCCGGGCCCAACGGCATGTTAACCCCTGGAACTATGATGTGCCCATCCATACATATGAACAGTATGAGGACCACTTCAGAGACAAAATGATTGAAGCCGGCCTGCCGGTGGAAAAAAAGGAGTGATAGATGGCTGACGAACTTACACCGGATGAAGCATTAGATAAAATTGACTATCGTCCCCGGTCTAGCTCCGAGCCCAGCAACTGGCTGGACACAACCAAATCCGTTCAAATCAGGCCAGGCATGTACTGCTATGCAGCCAAAGCGGAAAGCGTTGAAACATTAGGACTGCCCAATGCAAGGGAGTGGAATCCCATAGAGGATGACTGGAAACTGCCGGAAAACTGGCAGCAGATCCTGCATGAAGGAATTAAAGAACGGCTGGAGCGTTTCCGTACTTTCAAAGTATTCATGGACATCTGTGTGCGCTGCGGTGCCTGTGCAGACAAATGCCATTTCTTTCTGGGAACCGGCGATCCTAAAAATATGCCGGTGCTGCGCGCTGAATTGCTGCGGTCCATTTACCGCAACGACTTTACCCTGGCCGGGAAAATTCTGAAAAAGATTCCGGGTGGGAAACGTCTTTTCGGCGCAAGGGAACTGACCCTGGATGCCCTCAAAGAGATGTGGTACTACTTTTTTCAGTGCACTGAATGCCGCCGTTGTTCAGTATTCTGTCCCTACGGCATTGACACGGCTGAAATCACGATCATGGGCAGGGAACTCCTCAATCTGATCGGATTGAATATTGACTGGATCGCCACACCGGTTTCCAACTGCTACCAGACAGGTAACCATCTGGGCATCCAGCCCCACGCGTTTAAAGATATGCTGGAATTCTTTGTTGAAGATATCGAAGATATCACCGGGGTTGACTGTACGCCCCAGTTCCAGAAAAAAGGCGCGGACATTCTTTTTATCACCCCGTCAGGTGACGTATTTGCCGACCCCGGCACATATACCTGCCAAGGCTATATGATCCTGTTTAAATATCTCAAAGATAGATACGGGCTGGATGTCACCTGGTCAACCTACGCTTCCGAGGGCGGCAACTTTGGATTTTTCACCTCCCATGAAACCATGAAGCGGCTCAACGCCAAAATGTACGCAGAAGCCAAACGCCTTGGCGTTAAATGGATTCTGGGCGGCGAGTGCGGTCACATGTGGCGTGTTATCCACCAGTATATGGATACCATGAACGGTCCTGCCGACTTCCTTGAAGTACCGGTGAACCCCATCACAGGTACCCGGTTTGAAAATGCTGCGTCCACCAAGATGGTCCACATTACCGAATTCACCGCTGATTTGATCAAGCACGGCAAACTTGAGCTGGATAAGAGCCGTAATGCCAACCGGATCATGACCTTCCACGACTCCTGTAACCCGTCCAGGGGCATGGGGCTTTTGGATGAACCCCGGTATGTTATTGAAAACTGTGTGGACCAGTTCTATGAAATGCCGCCCAACACCACCCGCGAACAAACCTTTTGCTGCGGTTCCGGTGCCGGGCTCAATGCCGGTGAAAACATGGAATTGAGAATGGCAGGTGCCCTGCCCCGCGCCAATGCACTGAAATATGTCCACGATAAATTTGGTGTCAACACCCTTGGCACCATCTGTGCTATCGACCGTGCCGCCCTTTCCACCCTGTGCGAATACTGGGTTCCGGAATGCGAGGTGGCCGGTGTTCACGAACTTGTGGGCAACGCGTTGATTCTGCCGGGTGAAAAGGAAAGAACCGAGGATCTGAGAATGGAACCCCTGCCTGGGGTAGAGGAGGAATAAGATGAGTAAAAACATGATTATGGCAGGACTTGCGGTATTCGTGGTCGCTGTTCTTTCTCCGTTCTGGTTCAACTTGATTACAACCACAATGGCTGCGCCGAAACCCGAACTGCTGGGAAAATCTGCCGAGGCCAAAAAATGTGTTCTGGACAAGTATGAAATGCGTGCCGAACACATGTACCTGCTGGATGTGTGGCGGGATTCTGTTGTACGTAATGGGGACCGCAAATACACCGGAACCAACGGCGAAACCTTTAATATGAGCCTGTCCACAGGTGAAAACTCCTGCCTGGGCTGCCATGAAGACAAAGCGAAATTCTGTGACAGCTGCCACGACTATGCCTCTGTGAGCCCCTATTGCTGGGAATGTCACACCAACCCCAAGGAGATTGAATGATGATAAAGAGCAGAAGAAGCTTTCTTAAAGTAGCGGGTATTGCTGCCATCGGAATGGGTGCTGCTCCGGTAATGAATCTTGCCGCATCAGACTCCCAGGGCCACGGCAGTGCCGGACCCGAAATCACCAGAAACGAAGAGGCCATGCATGCCGAACGGTGGGGTATGGTCATCGACACCTCCAAGTTGACCGAAGAAGTTGCTGAAGCGGTTAAGGAAGTCTGTCATAAAACCCATAACGTACCGGATTTCACCATGGAACCGGACCTTGAAAAATACCCCGGTACCCGCCCGGTCAGAGAAGGACAGGAAATCAAATGGATTTGGCCTGAACATTTCCACTATGCATTCCCTGACAAGGAAGATGAGTTCCTGGCTGAAAAATTCCATCACCTTCCCTTTCTTGTGACTTGCAACCACTGCAAAAATGCGCCCTGTGTCCAGGCATGTCCTACCCAGGCGACATTCAAGCGTGAAGACGGTATCGTCATCATGGACTACCACCGCTGTATCGGCTGCCGGTTCTGCATGGCGGCCTGCCCTTACGGTTCAAGAAATTTCAACTTCAGAGACCCCCGTCCCTTCATCGAAGAGACCGCCCCGGGTTTCCCCACCCGGACCAAGGGTGTTGTTGAAAAATGCAACCTGTGTGCCGAACGTCTGGCCAAAGGAGAGCAGCCCCATTGTGTGGAAGCAAGCGAAGGCGCCATCGTTGTCGGAGACCTGGAAGATCCTGATTCCGAAATCAGACATCTCCTGGCCGAACATTATACAATCAGACGTAAACAGTCCCTGGGTACCGAACCCAGTGTTTACTACATCGTTTAAGAGAGGCGACTATGCTTGAGATAGCTATTAAAGGAAGTAAAAAATATTGGTTGTGGATCGGCCTTTTGCTCGCTGTCATGGGTGCAGGCGGTCTTGCCTACCTTGACCAGTTTCTGAACGGTCTGCAGATCACGGGCATGAGCCGGGACGTCTCCTGGGGATTTTATATCGCCAATTTCACCTTTCTTGTGGGTGTTGCCGCAGGTGGTGTAATGGTGGTTATCCCCTACTACCTGCATGATTACGAAAAATTTCACCGGATTACGATTTTAGGTGAGTTCCTGGCAGTTGCCTGCCTGATCATGTGCCTGCTGTTCATTGTTGTGGACTTAGGCCAGCCCACGCGTATGCTGAACGTACTGCTTTACCCCACCCCCCACTCCATGCTCTTTTATGACATGATCGTTCTCAACGGTTACCTGTTTTTGAACATTGTTGTGGGCTGGAAGGTACTTGAAGCTGAAAGAAACCAGGTTGAACCTGTGTGGTGGACCAAACCCCTGGTTCTGGTATCCATCCCCTTTGCCATCGGCATCCATACGGTAACCGCATACCTGTATTGCGGTCTGCCCGGCCGCGGGTTCTGGCTGACAGCCATCCTGGCCCCCAGATTCCTTGCGTCTGCCTTTGCTGCAGGCCCTGCGTTTCTGATCATTCTTTGCTACATCATCAAAAAATTCACCAAGTTTGATCCGGGCTGGGAAGCCATGCAGACCTTGTCAAAAATTGTCTGCTACGCCATCATTGCCAACC
>JAKSBO010001158.1 GCA_022361095.1 Desulfobacterales bacterium
AAAAACTGAAAAAAATTTGATTGCGATATGATGCGATTTTTAAGCAAAGCCTTGACAGATATCCGGTCCAACCGGTTTTTAAACACGATCACCATCATGACCATCGCCCTTTCCATCCTTCTGGTATCGGTTTTCATGCTTTTTTTCGAGAATGCCGGCCGGGTTCTTTCTGCCTGGAACCAGGGCGGGCGGGCCATGGTTTACCTAAGCGAATCCTTCACCCCTGCCATGCTGCCCAATGTAAAAGAACAGCTTATGTCCATGGGCGGCATTGAAAAAACAACGTTTATCCCCAAAGCCCGGGCCCTGGAACAATTAAAAAAAGAGATGGGGTCCAAAACCCGTTTCCTGTCAACCCTCCAGGAAAATCCGCTTCCCGATGCCATTGAAATTACCATGGCCGATTATAACAACTTTGATCAAATTCAAAAAACAGCCGGCCGGATTGAGGCCCTGGACATCGTAGACACCGTAGAGTACGGACAAGGATGGCTGGGCCGCTTTTTCAAGCTGTTCAATCTTTTTAAAATGACCGGCTATGCCATGAGCGGCCTGTTTTTAATGATCGCTCTGTTCATCACCGCCAACACCGTACGCATCACCTTTTACGCCAGACAGGCCGAAGTGGAGATCATGCGCCTGGTGGGCGCAACCGACGGGTTCATCAAAACACCTTTTTATGTGGAAGGGCTCCTCCAGGGATTTTTCGGCGGGGTTTTAGGCATCATCATTCTTCTAACAGGCTATTTGACACTTTCTTCCGGCATTTCCCAGAATCTGAGCGCCTATGTTTATCTGGACATTCATTTTCTTTCCTGGCCGGCCATGGCAATCATTTTGTTTTCCAGTACCTTTTTAGGTTGGTTTGGATGTTTCATTTCATTGAAGCAGATTCTAAAATAAAATTTTTCGTTTTTGCCTGTATTACGGTAGCGGCCGTCTTTCTGGGCCTGGCAGATCCGTGCTGCGCACAGGTCCTGTATAAGGGGAAAATCAATGCGTCCAAACTCAATGTCCGTGCTGCGCCTGATAACCTGTCAAAGGTGGTGGTGGTGCTGAATAAAGGAGAACGGGTAGATGTCCTGGAGATGAAGGGGGGTGTCGGCGGATGGCTCACGGTTGAATACCAGGGCATGAAAGGATATATCAGAAACCGCAGCCGCTATATTCTTTTAAAACCGGTTTCTTCGCATCCGCCCGCCCAAAAAACACCCGGACTGAATCAATCCGAACAGGCTGCCATTGCAAAGCGGATCCAAGAAGAGCACCAGAAAGTTCAGCAATTCTCCCGGCAGGAGATGCAGATTCTTGACGGACTGAACCAAATTGATATGGCCCTGAACCAGGCCCGGCTGACCGCCCGGGATTTAAGGCGCGATGCCGTTGTCATCTCCCAGGAAATTGAAAAAAACAAAACGCGCACCGTAGACCTGAAAAAATCGATGGAAGCCACACGGGACTACGCCGGAAAACGTTTGAACGCCCTTTTGCGCATGCACATGATAGGCCGCCTTGAAATGGCCGGCCCTCCATCGTCTCTGTTTGATTTTGTCATCACCCAGAACGCGCTTAAAAAAGTCGTGGAATCCGATTTTTCCATGCTGGAAAAACAAGCCCGGAACTTAGAGGAACTTAAAAAGCTTAAACAGGATCTGAACAGCCAGCGCAAATTGAAATCAGGCCTGGAAGAACAATTGGCATATGAAATTAAAATCCGCAAAAGAGAAGCGCTGAAAAAAGAAAGAATTCTTAAAGATATCCGGCGCCGCAAGCGTCTTTCCCTGGCGGCGAAACACTCCCTTGAAGTGTCGTCCCGGGCCCTGAGCCAGACCATATCCGCCATCACGCCCCCGGACGTTTCCGCCCGTGTGAAAACCTCCTTTGCAAAACAGAAAGGCCGGCTTCTGCTCCCGGTAAACGGTAAAATTATTTCAAAGTTCGGCACCAAACGCAAAGGCGATTACAACGCCTTCACATTTCAAAGCGGAATTGATATAAAGGCGGATCGGGGTACGCCCGTAAAAACCGTTTTCAGCGGCGAAGTCATTTTTGCCCAGTGGCTCAAAGGTTACGGCAACCTGATGATCATCAACCATGGAAACAGTTATTATACCCTTTACGCCCATGTCGAAGAGCTGTACAAGGAAAAAGGCGAGCGGGTGGAGACTGGGGAAATCATCGGCACGGCAGGAGATACCGGCTCCATCAAAGGACCGTGCCTTCATTTTGAGGTCCGTCACCACGGCAAACCCGTCGATCCCCTCAAATGGCTGAAAAAAGGAGCATGACAAATGAGAAAAACCAATTGGGCCGTATTCGTTCTGTTCTGGCTGACTGTGGCTGTGATCCGGATACCGGCGGCAGGTGCAGTGTATGCGGCTGAAGAAAAAACCTATCAATCTTTAAAACTGTTCTCGGATGTCCTGGAAGAGCTTGAAAATAACTATGTGGACCAGGTCAAGCCCGAAGAGCTGGTACACAACGCCATAAAGGGGATGGTAGGCAATCTTGATCCCCATTCCAGCTTCATGCCCCCGGATGCCTTTGGAGATCTTAAGGATGATACCAAAGGGGAGTTTTCCGGTATCGGTATTGTTATCACCATGAAGGACGGTATTCTTACGGTCGTCTCCCCCATTGAAGGGACCCCTGCCTACGCAGCCGGTATCACCGCCGGTGACATCATCGTCAAAATTGATGATGTCTCCACCAAGGATATGGCCATGTGGGAAGCGGTGAACAAAATGAGAGGGCCGCGGTACGAAGAAGTTAAAATCACCATTATCCGGGAAAAGGCACCCGCCCCGCTGATATTCTCACTCAAGCGGGATATGATCCCCATGACCAGTGTACGCTCGGCCATGCTCACCCCTGGGTTCGGGTATTTAAGAATTACCAATTTCAGAATGAATACCTTAGATGATGTGACCGAACAGCTGTCTGCCCTGGAAAAGCAGGGAGACGGCCTGAAAGGACTGGTCATTGACCTTCGGGACAACCCGGGCGGCTTGCTGGACCAGGCCATTCGCATTTCCGACCTGTTTATCGACAAGGGAACCATTGTCTCCATCAAGGGACGCATCAAAAAGAACAACCAGGAATTCAAAGCCCATCCGAATTTTCCGGAACGTAACTACCCCATTGTCACCTTGATCAACGGCGGCTCTGCGTCAGCTTCCGAAATTGTGGCAGGTGCCCTTAAAGACAATGCCCGGTCCCTGGTTATCGGCACAACATCCTTTGGCAAAGGGTCGGTGCAAACGGTGCGGCCGCTCAAAGACGGATTCGGGCTTAAATACACCATTGCCCGGTACTATACCCCCAGCGGACACTCCATCCAGGCCAAGGGTATCCTGCCGGACATCCGTGTGGAGTCAGGAACAATGGAGGCCCCCAAAAAAGAAAATTCCCCCTTTGATCAGATGCTCAAAGAAAAGGATTTGAAAAACAGCCTTAAACCCGAAGCGGAAGAGGCGAAAACCCAGAAAAAATCCCAAAAAGATGTGGAAATCGAAAAGCTTAATAAAGATGTCCAGGTAAAACGCGCCCTTGATATTCTCATCAGCTATGGTGTGTTCAGTAAAATAAATGGCACAAACTAAATCCACGGGCGGGACAAAAAAGAGGGCGGACAAAAAGGCAAAGCCCCCCAAAAAAACGTCAAAAACCGCCCCGAAAAAAAGTACGAAAACAAAGAAAAAGCCGGGAACAACCAGAAAAGCCGGAACCAAGAAACCGGGTAAGAAAAAAGATCCCGGGGCGTTCCATGAGGTAAAAAAAACGGTACTTGGCATTGCCATCCTTGTATCGGTTTGCCTGACAGTGGCGATGCTGGCTGATATTTTCTTACAAGCCGGCCGGCCGGTACCCCAGGAACCTGAGCCGGCCCCCAAAACCCAAACTGCGCCACAGCCCAAAGCCCCGGAACCTTTGCCCCCCGGCCAAACACAACGGCCCCCGGCGGCAAAGCACCCGGCAACTGCCGAACCGAAGATCATCTCCAAAGCCAAAGGCCTCAAGGAAAAAGACCATGCACCCGGCAAACGCAGTATCCCCAGAAAACCGGTATCCAAAGAGGGCTCAACCATTGTTTATGAAGTATATGACGGCGTAAGCCCCACGCCCCCTAAAAAGGTTGTGCCGCCCAAAAAGGTTAATTCTATACCCCGGATTGCCATTATCATTGATGATATCGGCTATAATAAAGATCTGGCCATGGGCCTTCTCAAGGTAGATAAGAACATCACATTTGCCATCCTGCCCTTCTCTCCTTCCGGAAAACAGCTCGCCCGAAGTCTTTCGGGAAAAGGGGCGGAACTGATGCTTCATCTTCCCATGGAACCGACCCAGTACCCCAAGGTCAATCCCGGGCCGGGGGCG
>JAKSBO010000606.1 GCA_022361095.1 Desulfobacterales bacterium
AAAGAGATGATTTAATAGATCAAATCACAACACTGAAAACTCAGAAGAGAACTTTACGTTCGGATAAACGCACTGCAACACGGGATCTACGTACAGCCAAGCGTGACTATAGTGATGCAAGAAGAGCGTATCGAACAGCGAAAAGAGAATATGATCGTTTAGTCGGTCAGTAAGAGGGCTTTCCCTCATAAAAGAAAGGGGGCCTTATGGCCCCCTTTCTTTTTCTACCCAATTAATTTAAACATAAACCTAAAATGCATGACTCATACTCATCCCAATAATTCTACCCAGTGGGCTGTGAGTTCTTGCATCATAACGTAGATCTGCACGTACTGGTGGAGGATCTTCGTTGAATAGATTAATCACGTTAACTTGCAAAGTTGTTTTATCCACGTTGAATTTAAATTGATAAAACAGATCACCTTCTTAAACAAACACCAACCCCAAGGAGATTTAAAAAATGGAATGTTGTCGTTCACCCCATGAATTAATGTTACAGGATAAAATTGCCGGCCTTGCCAACCCCTACAGGGCAACCCATGCCCGGGTTTTTAAAATTCTTGACAGAATCGAAGGGTTGAAGCCCGTCATTGATGTAGAACGTGCGCTGTATTTCACCCAGTCCATGGCTAAAACCGAAGGCGAGGAACTGGTACTTCGATGGGCAAAGGCTATGAAGCACATTGCCGAACAAATCACTGTATACATTGATGACGACTCCCTGATCTGCGGCCGCGCCGGCTGCGAAGGCCGTTACGGCATCCTCTATCCCGAGCTTGACGGCGACTTCCTTGGCATGGCCGTTGAGGAACTGCCCAAAAGGGAAGGCTCTCCCTTCTCCATCTCCGAAGAAGATGCAAAAATCGTTGTTGAACAGATCGCGCCTTACTGGGTTGGAAAAACCTACCATGAAGCACTCAACGAAGCCCTTGATGAAGATACCCACAAACTGACTTACGATGATCCCCAGGGCCTTGATTCCAGATTCATCATCAATGAGACCTCTTCCTTCCGGTCCTCACTCCAGTGGGTACACGATTATGAAAAAATCCTCAAACGGGGCTTTGGCGGCATCCGGGATGAAGCCCGGCAAAAACTGGATGCCCTTGATCCCCTCTCTCCCGCTGACTACAATGCAAAAAGACCTTTCCTGGAAGCCATTGTAACCGTTTGTGACGCCGTAATTATCTGGGCAAACCGCCATGCCGATCTTGCAGAAGAGATGGCCAAGACCGAAACCGACGAAACCCGCAAGGCCGAACTGCTGAAAATGGCTGAAACTGCCAGGCACGTCCCCGAACACCCTGCCCGTAACTTCCATGAAGCGGTCCAGAGCCAGTGGTTCACCCAGATGTTCTCAAGAATTGAGCAGAAAACCGGGACCATTATCTCCAACGGCCGTATGGACCAGTACCGCTATCCCTACTACAACAAAGACGTTGAAGCAGGTATCCTCAATGATGACCAGGCCATCGAACTCATCGAATGCCTCTATGTGGGCATGGCCCAGTTCATTGATCTTTATATTTCTCCCCAGGGCGGCGCCTTTAACGAAGGCTATGCACACTGGGAAGCGGTTACCGTGGGCGGCCAGACCAAAGACGGCCTGGATGCCACCAACGAACTGACCTACCTGATCCTGAGATCAAAACGGGAATTCCCCCATCACTATCCGGACCTTGCCGCCCGTATCCATTCCCGTGCACCGAAAAGATTCCTTGCCGAAGTTGCGGAAACCATCAAAGAAGGATCCGGTTTCCCCAAACTGATCAACGATGAAGAGGTCATTCCCCTTCACCTGTCCAAAGGCGCCACCTTTGAAGAGATCTATGATTATGCGGTCTCCGGCTGTGCCGAAATCAGAATGCCCAACAGGGATACCTATACCTCGGGCAATCCCTATATCAACTTTGCTGCGGCCCTGGAAATGGTGCTATACAACGGTAAAATGCTCAAGTACGGCGACGAGCTGCTCTCCGTTGAAACCGGCGATCCCACAACCTTTGAAACCTGGGATGAATTTTTCAACGCGTTTAAAATCCAGCAGACCAACTTCCTGAAATATGCCTTTATCCAGCAGTACAAGGTTATCAACATCCGGCCGAAACATTTTGCCACACCCTTTGGTTCCGCCATGCATGACCTGTGCATGGCGCACTGCCTGGATCTGCATACCCCGGACATCCCCGGCGGCATTGACCTGGGGTATTTTGAATTCATGGGCCTGGGCACCGTTGTCGACTCCCTGTGCGCCATCAAAAAACTGGTTTACGAAGATAAAAAGCTGACAATGGCCCGGATGCTGGAAGCCACCAGGGCTAACTTTGAAGGGTATGAAGATATCCAGGCCATGGTTCAGAATGTTCCCTGCTACGGCAACAACGATCCCTATGCCGATAGCATTGCAAAGGAACTGGATAAGGTCTGCGTCAGCTTTGCAAATAAATACCAGAAAGAGCTCGGGGTACATCTTGATGTGCGCTACGTGCCCTTCACCTCCCACGTTCCCTTCGGCAAAGTGGTATCTGCAACCCCCAACGGCAGGCTGGCATACACCCCGCTTTCCGACGGTTCCTCCGCATCCCACGGTGCGGATGTCAACGGCCCCACGGCTGTTATGCTGTCCAACTACACCACCAAAAATTTCAACTTCCGTGAACGTGCCGCAAGACTGGTAAATATCAAGTTCACTCCCAAATGTGTTGAAGGCGAAGAAGGGACACATAAACTGGTTGATTTTATCAGAACCTTCTGCGACCTGAGACTGTGGCACATTCAGTTCAACGTTATCAACGCCGATACCCTGAAAAAAGCCCAGGAAAATCCTGAACAGTATAAAAACCTTATTGTAAGAATTGCGGGGTACAGTGCCTATTTCTGCGATCTTTCAAAGGATCTCCAGGATGACCTGATCCGGAGAACCGGCCATGAAACCTTCTAAGGTTTATCTGTTTTTTTTAGCACTGCGAGTTTATAAAAATAAGCAATAAGAGTGAAAGGGCAGGCCTTAAATACCTGCCCTTCCACTATTTTCAAACCCAATCCCGCTTTCGGCTGAACAAAGATGAAAGTCCATGATTTTATAAAATCAAAAGAGGTAGAAAATGAGCTCACTTTTGGATCGAAAAGAAACCGGTATGGTTTTCAGCATACAGAAATTCTCCGTTCATGACGGACCGGGTATCAGAACCATCGCCTTTTTAAAAGGCTGCCCCCTTCGTTGCCAATGGTGCTCCAACCCGGAATCACAATCCCTGAAACCCCAAATCGGATATAACCGCAACAAATGCATCGGGTTTGAAAAATGTACCTGCTGTATTGAACGGTCCGTAACCGGCGCGATTACCCGGGGAGAGGACGGCAAGATTGATATCAACCATGACCTTGTGAAAGATTCTTTTTTCCTTGCGGATGAATGTCCTTCAAAGGCCATTATTGTTTACGGCGAAAAACAATCCGTTGACGATGTATTGAAACGGGTTGAGGAAGACGACCTTTTTTATGCACGCTCAGGCGGTGGGATGACCCTGTCCGGGGGCGAACCCTTTGCCCAGCCGGAGTTTGCCCTGGCCCTTTTAAGGGAGGCCAGGCACAGAAGAATCGATACCGCAGTGGAATCCTGCGGCGCCTGCAAATGGGAAATCCTTGAAAAATGCCTTCCCTTTGTCAATACCCTTATGTTTGATATAAAAAGTATAAACACTGAAAAACATATTGAGTATACCACCCAGTCCAATGAACGGATTCTAGGCAATCTTAAAAAACTCAAAGAGAAATTCCCGAACCTTGCTGTCAGGGTCAGAACACCTGTAATTCCCGGATTCAACGATACCCAAGAAGATATTGCAGCGATCATTGATTTTATATCCGCCCTGTCAGGGAAAAAGTGTGAATATGAAATACTTGGGTACCACCGGATGGGACAGCCCAAATACACAAATCTAGGCAGGGACTATCTGCTCAAGGATGCCGTACTTGATGATGCGCGTCTGAATGAACTGCAGGCCCTTGTGGACGCATACAACTACCAAGGTACGCCGGCAATAGAACCGGAATGAATAACAGATTCTTTGGCTCCGGGGTTTCAATCCCTTGCTGGTATCAGGTTAAACAGCAAGCCGCCTAGGATACCCCAGAAAGCGGATCCAATGCCCAGAAAAGAGACCCCGGACACGGTAATCAGAAATGTTGCCAATGCACTATCTTGTTGCTTTTTTTCGGCCATGGCTTGACTCAGTCCGGAAATGATTGCCCCGAAAAGCGCTAAACCGGCAATGACCGAAATGAGCGGGGCCGGGAGTGCCATGAAAACCGCCACAAGAGTGGCACCCAAAAAACCCACGCAAAGATAGGCCAACCCACAGATGACGCCGGCAGGGTAGCGTTTTCCGGGGTCCGGGTGGGCTTCGAAGCCGGTGCAGATGGCAGCCGTAATGGCGGCCAAATTGATCCCGTGGGCACCAAACGGTGCCAAAACAACCGAGGCGAATCCCGTCGCCGTTACCATTGGATTGGCCGGGGCCTTATATCCCGCTGCACGGATGACGGCCAGTCCGGTGACGTTCTGGCCGGTCATGGTTACCAGGAATAACGGTATACCCAGCCCGATTAATGACCGGAGAGAAAATTCCGGAACCGTAAATACGGGCACGGCAATGGATGCCTTGACCTGTCCTATATCTCCGAGCATCCCCTGAAAATATGCTGCAAAAAAACCCACCACAAATGTAATGATAATTGCATAGCGCGGCCATAACCGTTTGCATAAGACAAAACATGCAATAATCGGCGAAACCAGAAGGGGCGCCGTATTTAAATGAATAAAAACATCAACGCCGAAGCGAAGCAGGATACCGGCAAGCATTGCTGCCACAACAGCCCTGGGAATACGCTCCATAAGGGATGAAAACAGGCGTGTTACGCCGGTAAACATGATCAAGGCCCCGGAGAAAACAAAACATCCAATGGCTTCCGGGTATGAAAACGCGCTCCAGCCGGTGACCAGCAGAGCCGCACCCGGAGTAGACCAGGCGGTAATCACAGGTGTTTTCGTTTTCATGCTCAGGTATATGCCTGAAACACCACTCCCGATTGAAATGGCCCAGATCCAGCTGATCAGTCGTGCGTTGTCTAAATCAACCGTTTCCGCAGCCTGGAAAATAATGGCGGCCGGTCCGCCGAACGATACGACAACAGCGATGATTCCCGCGGCCATCCCCGAAAGCGACATGTCCCGGGTTAACTGTTTATACATAAATATCCATTTATCTTATTTGTTTTATGGCCGTGCCGTCCGGAAAACCAATTCCCAGGAACCGGCGTTGCCGTGTTTAATTATTTTTTCAAAGTAGTTATACTGATGTCCATGGGGATAAAACAGATACAGAATTAATAGAAAATAAATAGTACACTGTTTTGCTGTCCGGAGAAAAAGCAGCCACGGGCCGGCCTGATATATCAACCGGGAGGCTTGGCCCACAACAAAGTTTAAGGGATTTGAGTATTTTACCCATGCCTTTTTATAACATTCATAATTTATTGTAAAATTGAATAGATGCCGGATTATAAATACCAACAAATCAATCAGATGATTCGTGCCCAGATCCGGAACCAAACCCTGCTTCCCGGGGATAAAATTCCATCCATACGGCAATTGTCCCGTCAGTTAAACGTCAGCATCGGCACCGTGCAGCAGGCCTATGCCGCCCTTGAAGACCAGGACCTGATCTTTCCTAAAAAAAGATCAGGATATTATGTTAAATCAAGGCAAAGGATCTTCCGGCCGGACACCGGCGCTTTTCAACCGGTTCCATCTGAAGTCTCAATATTGGAGACCGCGATTTCAGTTGTGCGCTCGGCTGCCAATAAAGATCTGCTGCAACTGGGAAGTGCTATACCGAATGTGAGTGGTGACGGCGTTCGCCGGCTTCACCAGGAGTTTAAGCGCCAGGCGAATAAGGTGCTCAACTATGAAGAAGATCCGTCCGGGTATCTCCCCCTGAGACGCCGGTTGGCCCGGTGCTACATAGACGGCCGAAGGGCGGTAGACCCCGAGGATATCGTGATCACAGCCGGTTGCCAGGAAGCCCTGACCATTGCCTTGCGTTGTATTGCGGAGCCAGGTGATACCGTGCTGGTGGAATCCCCATGTTATTATGGGGTGCTGCAGGCGCTTGAATGGTATCAAATAAAGGCGGTCGAAATCCCGGTCTGCCCCGATCAGGGGATGGATATGGGCATTCTGGCCTCTGTTCTTGAATCCTGGCCTGTAAAGGGGATGATCCTGAATCCGGCATTCAGCAATCCGACGGGATATTTGTATCCGGAACATATGAAAGTAAAAATTCTTGAACTGTTAGCGGCCTATGATTTGCCGCTCATCGAAGACGATGTGTTTTCCAGGCTCGGATTTACGCAAACACACCCCAGGAGCATTCATTCATATGATACAGACGGGCGGGTGATATTATGCGGCTCTATTTCAAAAATGCTCAGCCCGGACTTCCGGGTAGGCTGGATGATTCCCGGACGGTATTTTGAAAAAGCAAGGACCCTCAAATTTGTTACGACACTGTGTAATCCCTGTCACACACAGTTCGCCCTGGCCCGGTTCTTAGCCTCCCGTCAGCTTGAGCGTCATCTGCGAACCGTTGCCGGTGTGTATGAAAAGAGACAACGGCACATGATCCGATCCATCCGGAAATGGTTCCCGGCTTCCACACAAATCAGCCGTCCGGAAGGCGGTTTCCTGTTATGGGTTCGGCTCGAACAAGGGATTGACGGCTTAACACTCTACCGGAATGCTGTCTCGGAAGGCGTCTGCATCACTCCGGGTGAAATCTGTTCTCCCACGGGCCGGTACAAAAACTATATCCGGCTGAATTATGCAGTGGCTTCAAAAGCAGAAACAGAATCGGCGGTCAAGATCCTGGCTCGTCTGATCAACTGCCGGTAGGTAAGGGTTAGATTACAAGTGCAGGCGAATTTCAACGGAAGGATCTCTTCGGCCCGAAAATATACGCTGTTTAAAAAACGCACCGTTCTCCTGGCCCTGAATCCGTGTTGGGTGCGATTATAAATCAAAATGCATTTAACTCCCCGGATTTACCACAATAAGCATGCTGACGGACAAAGCCGCAGATATTCAGGGTTATGCCCTCAAAAAAACACATTGTGTATCCAAATGTAGTACGTTAAAATGTACAAAAATTAACAAGGAGATGTGCAATGCAAAGATTAAGGATAGACCAAGATATTAAATCTCTCTCGGAAGTACGAACCGGGATTGCATCATTTATTAAACAAGTTCACGATACCAAAAGGCCGGTTGTCATTACCCAGCATGGAAAAGGGGTTGCAGTTCTTTTAGGTGTCAATGAATATGAATCCATGCAAGAAAAGATGGAGCTTCTGACTGATATACAAACTTCAATCAACCAGATAGAAAATGGAGACGGGGTCGAACACAATGAAGCAAAAAAAATGATTATGCAACGGATTTCTAAATGAAAATAATCTGGTCTCCATTGGCTATCGATAGAGTGGCCGAAATTGCAAACTACATAGCAGAAGACAAACCAACTGCCGCCGAAAATTGGGTGGATAA
>JAKSBO010001060.1 GCA_022361095.1 Desulfobacterales bacterium
CATAATGATTCAAAAAATTCTTGGGCAGTTGCCGGGGCTTTATGGTCCGGATGCAGGAGAGCCGTTGGATATCTTTTACCGGGACTGGGCCAAGGAGAAATATACAGCAACGGAATACGATTTAAGGTCCGTCCACAACCATCCGGAATTTCTTCCCCCCGGCCAGAAAACGAGCATTTGGGAAGGGACACTCCACTTTGCCGGTTCTGAAACCGCTGATCATATGGGAGGGTATCTTGAAGGTGCACTGCATAGTGCACAAAGAGCCGTTTCAAAAATTCTTTAAAACATATAAAAACCACGAAGAAAATTCTTCGTGGTTTTCATGAACTTCGCGGTAAAATCAAACGTACCGCTTAGACAAATGTAACAAACCGGTTCCCGCCCGAAATGATTAAGACAGTTTGAATTGATCCATTAATTCATTAAGCCGAGCCGCCAGTCCCGACAACTCCTCAGCCGTAAATTTAACATTGGTGCTGCGGTTTGAGATTTCACTTGACGCAAGGCTGACGCGGGATATATTTTCAGCCACTTCATCTGAAGCTGTGGCACACTGTCCGACATTATCGGTCACCTCTGAAATACCAAGGGAGGCCTGGGAAACATTCTCGGCAATCTCCGCCGTGGCCTGGGACTGCTGTTCCACAGCCTCCACAATGGCGTTGACACTCTCATTGACCGCATTAATGACACGGATAATCTCTTCGATGCCCTTTGTGGTCTCCTGGGTGGAGCCTTGCATCCGCTCAATCTTCATCCGGATTTCCGTGGTCGCCTCGGCCGTCTGATTGGCCAGCACTTTAATTTCATTGGCCACCACGGCAAACCCCTTACCTGCATCTCCGGCCCGGGCCGCTTCAATGGTGGCATTTAAGGCCAAAAGATTGGTCTGCTCGGAGATATCGGTGATGGTTTCAGTAACTTTCCCGATTTCCTGGGCAGCCGATCCCAGTTGGGACACTTGATCCGACACCTGCCCTGCCTGGGACACGGCGGTCTCGGTCACTTGCCTGGACTGTTCCGTATTGGCTACGATTTCATTGATGGTCGCCGTCATCTCCTCGGCTGCGGCGGACACGGAATTAACATTGCCGGCGGTCTCCTCAATGGATACCTTGACACTGACCATGTTTTCGCTCATCTGTTTGGCTGATGAAGCGACAGATACTGCCAGTTCCGAAGTCTCAGAAGAATCGGTAGACATGGTTTGGGATACCTCTCTCAATTCGTTCGAGGAACCGGAAAGCGTCTCCACCCCCTGGCAGATGTTCTCTATCATCTCCCGCAGATTTTTGACCATGGTATTCATAGCCCTGGCCAGTTTTCCTGTCTCATCCTCGCACTCAACATCAATTTCATGACTCAAGTCCCCCCCGGCCATATGATCGGCAAACACCAGCCCCTTTTTCAAAGGGCCCGTAATGGCCCGGGCCACCAGGAAAAACACCAGCGCAGCCAGAAGCGTACCGGCAACGATCAGCCCAACGGCTTTAGCAATTCTGGACCGAAGTTGTGCATCTGCCTCATCCAGGGACTGAATGACTTCAAAGGCGCCATGGATTTCCCCGGCTTTCCAGTTTTCAAGGGGGCCTCCGGTTGCATCTTTTCCATCATTCCGTCCCCAAAGGGTTTTGGATTGTTCCGGATCTCCATGGCAGATCAGGCAGGTCTCGGACAGGCGAATCGGCAAAAAAAAGCGAACCGAATTGGAATATGTATCCACCACATAGTATTCATCCAGCTGCTCCCGCTTAATCTTTTCAAGGGCCGGCCCTTCAATGCTGTAGGAGAGGCCATAATCAGGTTCATTTTTGGGATTTCGGGGACTGACCTTAGGAACCCGGAAGGAATAACCGCCCTGTTCAGACTTTCGCATGGCCGACTGCCAGGCCGAAACCACAGGGATGATTGCCAGAAGTTTATCCATCTGGCCTGTACGGGCGTACTCTTTAACCTTTTCCATGGGAAAAAGACCCAACGCCCATTTATCTTCCATCTCCTGGCGCACGGACTCACTGGTCAGGCAAATAGCCCTTGCTTTTTCTACATACGCATCCACGGTCTCAATTTTGTCGGAACGAACATAGAAAAAGAGCAGGACACCGACCAGTATAATTGTTGTACCAATACCCACAGCCATAAATTTGATGAAAATAGGCAGATCCAATATTTTTTTCATAGTTCCCTCTTGAATATAAAGATGTAATAGTGAATGAAACGTATATCGCCCCCGAGTGGGGAAGACATGATTTTCTTGTAATTATTTAAAATTACCAGATTTATAACACCAGCTCAATACGAAATTTACGAAACATGCGATTTTAAGTTGCCCGGAACGATGACTCACATTAATGTTAGAGTGCGCATTGGCTGCCATGTCTAATACCATCCTAAATTTGGATGGTATGTTGAATGATGATGTAATATTGAAATTACTTGCTTTTAAAGGAAAGATAATATTAAAAACATGAAATATTGAATGAATTAATCAACATAAAGAAATAAATTATGAATTCCAGTAATTTTTTTGATGATGACGGAACTGTATATGGAGACGGCAGTTCAGACTTTCAGGAAGAAAAACTTCTGTTCTTCATGGAGGACGACCCGGAAAACAAATTGTCTTTGTCTTCAGGAACAGAGGTTACGGTCGGACGACAGATGGATAACAGCTTTTTCATTGAGAATAAAACCGTCAGCCGGAAACATTTAAAAATTATAAGGAACGGTGGAAAGGTAAAAATTGAAATTTACGGACAGAACGGGCTTTATATGGATGGTCATCTCTATACCGGCCCAGCCATTGATATTACGCCGCCTGCATCCTTTAGACTCGGAGATGTATTGTGCCGCTTAGAATTTGAATATGATGAGGAAAAAACCGTTATCATAACACCAAGCCACGCCGTTCCGGCGCCGCCCCCCTCTTTTACGGAAGCCGTTCCTGAACCCAAGCCCGTGAAACCATTTGACCCTTCGCCCAAGGACATCTTTATCTCCCCTGATTCAGGCGCCGTGGATGACCGGCCATCTTTTTCGGCTGACAGCAGGGTTTCAGATAATTGGAAACAAGAAAATGCCGGTCCGCCGCCAACTCCCCCTCCAAACCCCGGCCCTGAAGGCGGCGGCGGGTTTGATCCGAGGCAAAAAACGCCCTCTGGCCAGCCAAATGAACCCTCTGGAGATTTCCAACACGCCGAAAGCCCCTTGCCGCCGAATTTTAATCCGGCACCCCAACCGACGCCCGGCATTTTTGAACCCGTGCCTTCAAATCCCGCCGGCCTGGCCCCCAAAATCAATATGGATAAGGACAAATTGATAATATCAGGCATTATCTGCCTGGCCCTGCTGATCATTATTTCTATGGCCTACATGCTCTTTTTCAGTGGACCGGGCCAAAAAGAGACCGCCCCTGATGCCCGGGTACAATCGCCACCGGCAACGGTTGCCCCCCCGACGATTGACAGGTTCGAAAACAGTGAGACCGATGCGTATAAGACTCATTTTGACAAGGCCGGGCGGCTTATCAATCAGGGAGATATCGACATTGCCAGGGATTATTTAAAAGATATTCCGGAAGATTCCCGGTACTACGGCCGGGCACAACGGCTGCTGGATAAATATCCGGAGAACTGAAATGGATACGGCTATGACGTTGGCATTGGAGGTGATCGGCGGCCCAATGGACGGTCTCAGGACCTGTATCAGGGACAATAAATCACCGACCCTGATCGGAAGGCAGGTGGGCAACCATTTAACCCTTCCCATGGACATGACCGTCTCCCGGTGGCATACCAATGTGTCAAAGCAGGGAAACGCGTTCTATCTTACCGATGATAAAAGCCTTGCCGGCACCTGGCACAACGGCTCGCGAATCAGCAAGATCAAATTGGCCCCGGGCATGATGTTAAAAGTAGGGGGAACCCTTATAGAAGTAATTGAAATCCCCGGATACAAAGGTGATGTCAGCCTTGAAGACGGTTTTTTTAATGATCCTCCGGACACCTACCGGTTCAGTGACACGTTAAAAACAATTTGGAGCGCACTTAAAGGAAAGAATAATTACATTGATGTTTCAGATATTTTTGCGCAACCGGACTTTTATAGCCCCAAAAAGCTGAATATGTATGATGGGATGAAAAAAATATGCGGCCCCGACCTCAATAAAATCATATCGAGCTGGACCGGTGCATATGATGTAAATCCTAGGTATCGGTTTCCTCACAAAGGCCAGTTCATGACCCCTCCAAGGGTATGGGCGATTCTTGACATTGCCAGCCAGGGCAACACAAAAGAAATTGATTCCCTTGGATTTATAAGGGCGGTTTTAAAGGAAGAGCGGAGCCCGGCTGCAAGAATATTGAGCCGGGATACGGCATTTGTTCAAGGGCTTGCCAATAATTTTTGTGCTCCTGAAAAAAAGCCGGATACGGTTTTGAAAGCGCCGGAAAAATCAGATCCTGTAAAAACAATATTGGCCGGCACCCTTATGCGGATGGAGACCATTGTATCAGGATTTATTGAGGATGCCGTTTCTTCAGGGCTGGCAGCAGGAAGTCCGCACAAGGCATCCGGTTTAGAAATTGACACGGTATTAGATGCCCAAGGGCAGTCTGATCTGGCCGGCCGTGTTGAACAACTGGAAAAAAACATGGTGGCGGTATTGGCGGCCCACAGGGATGCCTTGAGCATACTCGAAAAAGAGCTGGGGGATCGGATTATCAAGGTCATAGACCATGATGACCGTAAAGGGCTGTTTCCATCGCTCTCTAATCAGAATCCATCTTTATTAACTTCTGTAAAACGCGTTCTGAAAGAGGCCGAGTTAGAAGGGTTAGGGGCATGCATTGTCCGGCAAATCATAAAAAATAAGGTAATTTCCTAAGGAGAAAAGGTAAATGAAAAAATGGGGTTTAAAATTCATCATCTCTATTCTGACCGCTATGCTGATGACATCCTGTGCGTTCATGAGCAAAGATAAAGCCAGGACCCTGACGCTGGAATTTAAGGCAGATTCTACCATCAATTCAAATGTGTTACTGCCCGTTGATATCATTGTCATCCCGGCGCCGGTAATGCAAAAAATTATTAAAATCGGTCCGGAAGACTGGTTTGGAAGCCAGCTGCGGGATACGCTTTTAGACGATGAGTTATATCTTCTGGCGATGTCGGGGGGAGGGCAACGGAGCAAAAACATCGTCCTTAAACCGGATATTTATAAAGTCCTTGTATACGCGGATTTTGAAGATGCCGTAAACCGGGATGCCCAGCAGTTGATCATCGACTGCCCGGACACCGATAACCAGTATACTGTTTTGATCAGGGGAAATAATTTAGAGCTTAAACAGTCGGAGCAAAAACAATGATTTATGGTACGGCACCAGTGAACTGGCATGAGGGAATGTTTATCCAGCCCCACCATTTTCAGGTCGCGGAACAGGCTGCAAATGCAAGGATAAACCACCAAACCATGGCACTGCCCAACAACTGGGGGGTTGCATCCCTGTCCATTGACAAAAATGCCTTGGAGGGATTCCGGCTTAAAATCCACCGGGCCTGTTTCAGGATGCCGGACGGCACCTGGGTTGAAATCCCCGGGAATGCGGTTTCTCCTGAAAAATCCTTTAAAGAGCACTTTGAACAAAGCAATACGGCATTGCCGGTCTGGGCCGCCATCCGGAAAAAAGAAGACCATTTGCCCGCAGTTCACAGATTTGAAGAAGAAAACACCGGTACGGTTAAGCCCGCACTCATCCGGGAGGTTGACGTGGAAGATGATTCCACCGGGGAAAACGAGCAGGCCATCCAGGTCCGGCTATGGAATGTCAGAACCTTTTTTGGAGAGCCGCCCGGAGAGGAATTTGAAAGTATTCAGCTCACCCGGATTATCCTGAGTCCCCAGACGGATCTTCCTGCCGTTGACGTGGATTTTATTCCGCCGCTTTTGAATTTAAACGCCGCAACAGGATTTAGAGAAAAACTGACCAACCTGGTTATCCATCTCAACAACCAGGCCACGTATATCCGGCGGGAGTTAACAGAGAAACACCGGATGATGCTGGCGGACCCGGCAAATGCACTAACGTCCCTGATGCGCTGCCAGATCACTGCAAGTTTCGGGCTGGTCTTAAGGCAATTGACGGCCATGGATGAAACCCATCCCCTTCAAATTTATCTGGAGCTGGTAAGACTTGCAGGCGGCCTGTCGGCCCTGATCACTGAAATGCCCCTTGATGTCCCTGAATACCGGCATACCCATTTAACCCAGGTTATGGAAAGATTGTTTGAACTGATCTGGAGCCTCCTTGAAGGCGGTGTGGTTCCCGAATTTGCCCAAAGGGATTTTGAACTGCGTAAAAATACCCGGCTGTGTCCCCTGGATCTGGAGTGGATTGAAAATGATTTCCCGGTTTACCTGTGTATTGAAACCGATATGACGGACACCGAGCTGATTGCCATCATCAGTGATTTAAGGGTAAAAATGGGGCCCCCGTCCATCATTGATGATCTTTTAGCTGAAAGGCGCAGGGGAATCTCCTGTGAAAACATAAAAAGGATACCCATCGGCCTGCAGGACAGAAGCGGCCTTCATTATTTCAAGCTCAGCTTTACGGACAACCTGGAATTTATTGAGCGATTCAGAAAAGAACTGATGTTTGAAATCCGGGGAATTCCGGGCAACCTGCTGCCGGATATGAAATTGTATGTTCATATCAGACAGTCATAGCCTTGATAGTTTCCAAATATTTATCCAGGCACATGCCTATAATCAGGAAAGAATGCCATGCATAACGGTCAACATCCGGAAACACCGTCCCCGCCGCCTCTAAGTCCGGGGAATGTAATCATTCAATCGGCGTCTCCCCTTTTGAACTATCTGGTGGCGCTCAAACTCAAACTGTCGAAAGGAGAACAGATCTCTCCTGATGTGCTTCGAAACGATGCCAAGGCACTTTTATCAGACGTTGAAAAAA
>JAKSBO010000746.1 GCA_022361095.1 Desulfobacterales bacterium
AAATATATTGTATATTCCTCCGGTTAAAAATTGTTTCCGCCTTGAATTTGAACAAATTCCCTAAAAACTGGATTATCGAGTATCACCTTGAACCCCGGGTTTCAAATATGTTAATGTAAACATTAGATATACTTAATCTAAAATCAGACATGAAATCAGGATACCATTATGAGGTTGAACCCCTTATTCACTCTACCGTTTTTTATTTTGGTTTGCACAATAATTAATCTGTCCATCATATTCGATGCGGCGGTTGCCCAAAACACGTTTATTAATAAAATCGGTATGAAATTTATCCTGATCCCGGCCGGGTCATTTATCATGGGAAGCCCTGAATCGGAGATGGGGCGGCAGAAAGATGAAAAACAGCATAAGGTAATCATCACCAAAAGCTTTTACATGTCGGAAACCGAAGTGACCCAGGGCCAATGGGACCGCCTTGTAACACCGAACCCGTCTTCCTTTAAACTGGGTAAATACTACCCTGTGGATACTGTCTCCTGGAACGACGCCATTGAATTTATACGATTTTTAAACAAGAGAGAAAAAACAGAAAAATACCGTTTACCCACGGAAGCCGAATGGGAATATGCCTGCCGGGCCGGCAGCCAGACGGCTTTTGCGGCCGGGGAGGTGACGACATTTTCATGTAAAGAACCGGAACCTGCCCTGGTTGATCGTGCCTGGTACTGTTTTAACTCCGGCGGATTTTCACCGGCCGGAGATTTCAAACCCCATCCGGTCAAACTGCTTAAGCCTAATAATTGGGGGCTTTACGACATGCACGGCAATGTTCAGGAATGGGTCCAGGATGCCTGCGAATGGCGCACCATTTGGAGTGCGGGAACCGGCACCCTGACC
Source organism: Desulfobacterales bacterium (assembly GCA_022361095.1). Classification (GTDB taxonomy): domain Bacteria; phylum Desulfobacterota; class Desulfobacteria; order Desulfobacterales; family Desulfobacteraceae; genus Desulfobacter. The sequence continues at coordinate 862 of JAKSBO010000746.1, forward strand.
AGGACCTATGTTGACGGCATTACGGATCCGCTGGAAACAAAGGGGGAACACCGGGTGGTCAGGGGCGGCGGATGGTTTCAGAACAGTAAATATCAGCGCAGCGCCTACCGCACCAACTACAAACCCGTGGCCCGCCGCAACAGCCTTGGATTTAGAATCGTCCGGGAACAGTGAACGGGAAAATTAAACCAAATCCCGTCTTTTTTCTTAAGCAGCCATTGGCTGACCTGACATATCAGCTCCCGGGCTCAGCCCACAACAAAGTGTGAAAGACCTGAGTAACTTACGCAGACTTTCTCATAAACAACCTAAAAAGATAAATACCTGCGCCAAGCATTACCAAATCCCTGACAAGCAGCGAGACTGAGGACCAGGTTCCTTTGGTTCCGGCCAAAGAAAAGCATCCGCAGTCAAATTCATGGCCCCGTATCAGATTAAAGCTGATCAGAAAAATAAAGCTTACCAACATGGCATTAATCAATAAAAGGCCCGAACGTTTGAATATACCGGTTATCAGCGTGATACCGCAGACAAGCTCCAAAAAAGGCATGACAATGGCCAGCAGGTTAATAATCTGGTGGGGGAAAACGGCATAGCCATACAAAATTGTGGCAAATTGATCCGGTGACACGATTTTATGCCAGGAGGCAGAAATAAAGGTGACACCTAAAAACAGACGCAATACCCATTCAATGATGCCTGCCTGACGGCTCCACCCCCCGGCTGCCTTCTCAGAACTGTTTTTGAAGTTAAATCCGGAACGAAACAAGGTGTTCATGGTTCAATCCCCTGTAAAGCCACATCAAATCCCATCTCCTCCCATTCAGCAAACCCGCCGGCATAAACCGCCACATGGGCAAAGCCCATTTCAACCAGGCGGGTGGCAAAGGTATGGGAATCATGACAGGCCACACCTGCACAATAGACAAGAATCTCATCTTCAGGGGTTATTTTTAACAACAGCCTTTTTTTCTCTGTTTCAAAATCCGCCAGGGGAAAATTCAACGCACCCGGGATATGCCCCAGGTCATATATCTCGGGCCAGCGGACATCAAGCACAATCACAGCCCCGGATTCCACCAGCCGTTTAACCTTGAGAGGGTTATTGATCTGCATCACCTCAACGGCATGGGCCTTGTTTGCCCCGGCCATAACCACGCCCTGATCCGGATTCCACTGCCCCTTAAGGGCAATGCCGTTGGGGGAAACGGCATTAATGCCAAGGCTCAGTATAACGCAGAGGCTTAAAATAACCACGCATCCGATAATATCCTGTTTAAGAATCATAACCTGGCTTTAATGGTTTTGAATATGGCCGCCCGTTTCTGCATGACAATAAGCCTGACCCATACTTCAAGCAGATGAGTCATCCTGGCCTCCTGGGAACCGATCTGAACCGGATCAGGCGTTACAACATCATGGTCCGGCTCTGTCACGTCATCTTTTGAATCAGCAGCGTTCTTTTGGGTTTCAAGGCGGGAAATCGCATCAAGAATGAGCGTGTCGTCAGGGTATTGGCTTGTATCTATTGCCTTGTAAATTTCAAGGGCATCTTCTATATATCCCTGTTTCTCGTAGAGGCGGGCCAGGGGTAAGCTTGCAAAATTATCGGTCATTTTTCAGCTCCTTGGTTTTTGGGTTTCTCCTTGAAAACCAATTCATCCTGGGCAGCCATTTCATGCTCATGTTTGGCCAGGTGTTTGATATATTCAATGTCGGTTTTAAGTCTCAGGATCTCTTTTTCCAATTTTGAATTTTGTTTGACCACAATGGCGGCCTGGGATTCAAGCTGATGTTGCCTGGACTTAAGCCGGCGATAGTCCACAACCCCTTGTGTGGAGAAAAAAAACATGAAG
>JAKSBO010000596.1 GCA_022361095.1 Desulfobacterales bacterium
GAAAGGGTATTATTATTTCTGCGGGATAGAAAATACATGGCCACGCCCATCAGGCCGAAGATGTATCCGATACCCCCAAAAATGTCATTCATGGACGGTCCTTTTTGTTCCAAATCCGCCACCATTTTTGTTAAGGGTGTGATTTTTTTATCCAGCGCCTTGGTTACGGCGTTTTCCACAATGGCCTCCAACAGGGCCGGATCAATGGACGCCGGCGTCTGTGCCGCTTGTTCCGAATCGGGCTTAACCCCAAGGACATGCGGCGCGGTCCCTTTGTCCCGGGCGCTTTCAGTGCCAACTGTTTCTCCAAAATCTTCCAGGGGAATAATCCATTCCCCCTTATGCCCCATACCGGCAATAAGCTCAATGCGCATGGCGGTTTTTTCAGGAATCGGGAATGAAAACGCCCCTTTTTCGTTGGTCCGGGTGCGCAAAAGTTCTCTTCCGTTCAAATCCCAGGCAATAACTTCTGCGTTCTGTGCTTTTTTCCCGCCGCTGAATTTACTCTCTCCTAAAACAGTGTCCCCTTCCACCCAGGCAAATACCGTGACTTTATGCGCCAGGGCATTGCCGGTTGAAAGAAGGAAAAAGAGCATCAGGCAAAAAAGTTTCATAAAATATTTTTGATACATCATGATCCGTCACCATTTAAAATCATGGCCCTTATACTTGTTTTTCTGCCATGGCCGTTCTGCTGTCCACCAGGGCCTGGCGCTGTAACTCAGACCATTTGGGCAAAAGTTCGGGCTGCACCTTTTTAAGGAAGCCGACACAGAAAACCGCCACAACCCCCTCGATGAACATGACCGGAAGATGGGTGATCACAACGGCCCAGGCCACCTCAAAAAAGCTTTCCTGGGTAAACATCAAGGCGGTACCGACCAGCAGACTGCTGAAAAAAACACTTAAAAATCCACAGGCAAAACAGGCGGCATAGGATATGGCACCCGGTTTGTGGACCATGCCTGCAAACAGGTAATAACAGACCACGGCAGGGGTAGCCATAATCACCGTGTTAACACCCAAGGTGGTGATGCCGCCGAATTGGAACAGCACGCCCTGGAGCACAAGGGCTATCAAAATTGAGGGAAAGGCTGCCCACCCAAGCATCAGGCCGAGAATGCCGTTGAGAATCAGATGGGCGCTGGAAGGCCCGATGGGCACATGAATCAGCGACGCCACAAAAAAAGCGGCCGACAACATGGCGGCCTGGGGAATTTTATCTTCTTTCAGCTTTTTTAATCCGACAGCCGTGCCGGCAGCAGCAAAAACCATCCCGGCCCCGAGTACCGGTGCGGCAAGAATGCCTTCAGAAATATGCATAATACCTTCTTAATTGCTATCCAACCAAAGTCAGTTTGTTCATGATCTGTTTCTTTAATGCTACCAAGGTGTTTGGGTGAGAATTTGCCCAGATGCAAGGCGCA
>JAKSBO010000811.1 GCA_022361095.1 Desulfobacterales bacterium
ATATCAAAACCCATTGCAGAAATTTCACCCAACTCATTGATTCCGGTCTCCTCTTCGGATGCCTGTATTTTTTCCTGCGCGGAATTGAGGGCGGCTTCAAACCCCTGACCACTACCCTGGGGTGCCTTTGGGGTTTTATTGTCAAGTGCTTGGATGATGTTTTGAATATTGTTGATATTGGTCATATTGTCCTCCTTTTAACTTTAAGGAAGGATATTGCAACAAGCGTGCCGATTTGTTTAAAAGTTCTATGAATTTATTGTAGACGGATTTTGATTAGAAATCAATGGGTTGTCTTGTTTAGATAAAAAAACTCCTGCCTGAAGCCATTAATACGTCAGGCAGGAGGGAAAAAAATGCCGCGTGGTTATCCCACTTCGTTCATAATAGAGCCGACCATCTTTTCTGCGATCTGTTCGGCATTCACTGTGTACTGACCTGCCTGAACCTGTTGTTTGAGGGTTTCAACCATCTGGGTTCTGTCCACGGCTTCATTTTCAGCTGCGGCGGAAATTTTCTGAAGATCCCTGGTGGTGGAGGACAAATTAATGCTGTCTGAAAGGGCTTCTTCAGATTGTTTGCCTTGGTCCGCCGAGGTGTTGGCGGTAGTGCCGGCATTGGCATTATTGGCAGTATAGGTTTGATTGATATACTGCTGTGTGGAATTGATTTTCATATTAGACACCCTCCTGGGATTCCATATTGGAATCAGCCACCTGGCGCGCCAGTTCCGTCATCCGTTCTACAATGAATTTAGAATCTTCCACGGACAAGGTCTGGACTACCTTATTGTTATTTTCATCAACCGAGGTATAAGTGAATTGATTTCTCCCTTTGGTGAAATCAATTTTTTTACCCAGTTCTTTTTCAATCTGATTGGTGATTTGGGCCTCATCTTTTTCATTGGGGCCTTCGGTAATAATTTTATCGACAATGTTGCTTGCAACCTTATCTATAATAGCCTGACGTTTGCCTTCCGATGAGATGCTGACACTGTCTGCAGAAACCTTGTTGGCATCGCTGAATTTATTTTTACCCAGCAGCTTACCCTGACTGAATTGTCTTGAATACACTTTCAAGACATTTTGTATTTGGTATGAAGGTATCTGCATTTTAATTTTCTCCTTAACCCCAATATCGGCTTGGTAAAATTAAAACTTTAGAAAAAAATTTTAATCGTCAAAATCTCCTTCAGGGCCTTTGTCGGAGGTAATACGGGAGGCCTTTTCAATAATTTTTTCCCGGGTCCATTCATTTTTTTGTTCGATGTTTTCCGCTTTGAAGCCCGGCATGTGAGACTGGGTCTCCAGAATTTGTTTTTTTACCAGGTCCGCTGTATCTGTGGCGTTAAATACGTCCGTGAGCAGCGTAAATACAAAATTTTCCACATTTTTGGCCATTCGTTCCCGAATCGGTGCATCCTGGGCGGTCAGCGTATTTTCAAACGGATTGTTCAGTTTTTTAAAATTCCCCTTTTGCCAGTCATTGGCTGCGGCAAATGCGCACATTTTTTCCCAGGTGGCCTGGGAGACCCCTTTGCCCGGCTCTTTGATGAAGGCACCGGATTCATCCATGATGGCATTGCCGAAATCATTCACCTTTACCCCCCAGGAGATCATTTGAAGGGCTGTGGCAACATTGGCCTTTGTGGTCTTTGTGTGTTGGGCGATCTGCCGCAAACGGCCGGAGTTGTTCCCTGATGTCCCGTGCTGGGCCCCGGAAATTCCATAGGGAGCCAAGGTCTCATGGATTTCTGCCGTTAACTCAATATTAATGCCTGCATCGTTTTGTTCGATGCCGTGGGTCGTGCCGTTATTCAGGGCGATCCAGTCCGGAAAGATGTCGTGGGCATTGAGGCCCTGGATAAGAAACAACGCTTCTTCAGCGGTTGAAAGCCCCTGCTCCCCTTTAATCTCTCCCACCTCGGTTTCAAGGCCTGCCCATTCAGGCACATATGGGTTTAATTCAATATTGGCCAAAAGGTTCTGGTCATCGGGCATGTGGGATGCATCAATGGCAATGGAGGTGATGCCGGTATCAAACAGGGATCTGATTTCAATTTTTGCAGGTGCAATGTCTTCGGGTTTTTTAATGCCGAAATGGTCAGCATGGATGGCCACGGGAAC
>JAKSBO010000674.1 GCA_022361095.1 Desulfobacterales bacterium
AGTTCTCTGTTTTCCCCTGACCGTTTGAACATGGGCGTAGCTCTCGCCCAAAAGCGCCTGGGTCAGGGAGGACATTGAGTGAAGATATGTGGTCAGATTCTGGATCCGGAATTGGATTGCCCGGTTAAAGCTGTCCCGGCTGCCCAAGGAGAATACATCTTCACAGGTTCGCAGATACCCCTTTAAAATAAGGTTCAACTGCGCCATTTCAATGCGCATTTTATCCACCATCGCATCGCCTTGGGGAAAACCGGCGGCCAGGGTTTCCAGTTTATCCATTTTCCATTGCCACTGCATGCGGGTACGCTGGATACCAAACCGGTTGATATCGGCTGCCAGCCGGTTCAGTTGAAACACCTCATTCACGATTAAGGTAATGGTATTATTTGCGGACAGGGCGTCGTCTATTTCGCGCTCCGTATAGACAAGAGCGCTTCCTGTTATAATGACAACAACAAAGACACTTGCCGCCAAAGCGATCAGATTGGTTTTTAATTTCATGATTCCCCCACCAAGACACTTGAATTTTGAAAGTTTTTGAACTTATCCTTTACAGGTTATAGACGCCCGGCATTACCTGTGGTATTGCCCTGGGCATCAACGTTTGTAAAGCCATTTTATACATTGAATAAAAAACAGAATCGAAACGGCAGGATGAATCGAAATGCCTTGTCCCATGACCTTTACTCCCTTCTGAATTTAGATTTCGATAATTAATGGATTAAAGTCAAAAAGAAGCAAAGTCAAGATTTAAATATAATTACCTGCACTTTTCAGGGAGGCGCAATTCTACCCCCCATAGAATACCCCGTTATATCAACGGATAATGGTCACTCTTTTGGGATCTATCTCTTCCAGGAGAGAATAGTCAACCATTTCGAGATAATTCCTCGGGGTTTTACGTTCGACCATATTGTTGTCAAATGCCCATTGTTCAATACCTTCCAATTCGGTAAACATTGATTGTTTCAGACTCAGGTAATAATTCATTTCATGCCGGACGGTATGGGCCATGTCTTTGACATCATATTTCTTGGCTTTTGCCAGGATCTCAATACTTTCTTCTGTATGGGTTTTAATAAAGTTCTCAGCTTTAATAATGGCACGCAACAAACCTTTGGCCTGTTCACGATGCTGTGCCAGCCATGCCCGGGGCACGAGTATCTGGATGGTCTTTCTATGAATGACCGAATTCTGAAAAATTACATAATCCTTCCCAAGAATCTTCTTTGTTTCCGTAATGGGTACGCCATGCTGCATTGTGGCATGGGCCAATCCACGCTCAATGATGCCCGGAATCTTTCTTTTGCCCACAAAGACCTCTTCAACATCATTTAAAGTCAATCCGTTGAACAACAGAAATTTTTCAAGGTAAAAATGGGCAAAACTGGCCTGGGGCACAGCAATCTTCTTGCCTTTCAGATCCGCAACCCTGTTAATACCCGCACTTTTTCTGGCAAGCAATTTCAACTGGTTGTCAGTATAGCAAAGAGTCCCGATAATCACATGGTCAGATGTGCCAAAATTTGACCGGACAATACAGAGGCTGGTGAGAGCTGCTACATGGGCCTTTCCCTGCATATACGCCTGGAATATCTGTTTATCACCAGCCATGGATATTGTTGTTGTATTGATCCCCTGTTCCTTAAAAAATCCTTTTTCCTGGGCAATACCCACCGTTCCATCCATTGCGCCCCAACCTGTTCCAATGATCAAGGGGGGAGAAGCTACCACAGCAGGTTGAAAAGAAAATGAAACTACGACAAAAAGAAATACGGAAATTGATGTTTTCATGAATCTTCCTTTCTCTCAAATTTAAATGGATATCTGCATTTAGGGGGGAGGCACGATCCTGCCTCCTGTAACATC
>JAKSBO010000604.1 GCA_022361095.1 Desulfobacterales bacterium
AGATCAAAAATGGAGGAGATTTTTTCTCCGATATAGTCGTTGAACCTGGATACCACCACCTGGTTGAGGTAATCGCTGACATCGGCACTTGTATAAATGCCCTGGGTGCCGGCCAGGGTGTTGATGAACAGAACCGGCTGGACAATTTTCAAGTTAAAAACACCAAAGGCCCTGAGCCTTACCAGGCCCAGATCCTTGTCCTTGAATGCCACCGGATCACGGGTTCCCCATTTCAGGTTGGTAAAGGTTTTCAAATTGGCAAAAAAGACTTCGGCTTTGAGCGGGCTTTCCATGGCCCAGGGAAGGCTTGCAATTTTTGTTAAAATAGGGATGTTTGCGGTTTTTAAGGTGTGCCGCCCGGGGCCAAAGGCGCCAACGGCTTTACCCTGGTAAAAAAATACCGCAGCCTGGCTTTCCCGGACAATAAGCTGGGCCCCGAATTTGATTTCGCCGGAGCCTTTTTCCGGAAGTCGGTGAACCAGCTCCCGTCCGGTTTGGTCAAACCACTCCAGCACTTCAAGAAAAATGAGGTTGTCGCTTCCCATGGGCACCTCCTTGCAATTTTTTGAGCAGGGTTAAGTTTAAGAAAAAAATGTTTATATTTTAAATGAAGCTGCCAACCGCTGTCAAACGGTATTGGGTGCAGGGGATTGGAAATTAGCCATATTGACAAGGTCTTGGACCTATATTATTTATATGCTCTTTAATGAAAGGGTTAATGTGACTTTCGTTTTAGCTGCATGTTTTGTTGCATGGTGAGCCTGGCTGCTGATAGACCAGGGCGGCCCATGGCCGTGAGTATGGGTGTGCAAAGGGGAACTTGAAATATGCCGGATCGGCATCAGCAGGAAAAAGAGCAGTTCCGCCGCCTTTTTGGCCAGCGGGGGTTTGACCGTTTTGAAGAGCGGTTCCGGATACTGGAATCCTTTTTGACATTGGAAGGCCATGTCAGTCTTGCCCGGATCGCCGATCAGGTCAGGCAGGACGGCCTGCGTGTGGATAATGAATTCCTGCAGCAGTGCATGGATCAGTTGTGCCGGTTCGGATTTGCCAGCCAAGTGGTGTTTGACCGGGATGAAACCATGCTCTACGAACATCGGCACCTCGGGGTGCACCATGATCATATGATCTGCACCAAATGCGGTGTAATTATTGAGTTCAATGATGACGCATTGGAGGACCTTCAGGAAAAACTTGCTGCCGAATACGGTTTTTTCATGCTTCAGCATAAAATGGAGATTTATGGCCTCTGCGGGCAGTGCATGGCCCAACGGGACGATTTAATATCCTTGTCCAGGGCAAGAATCGGAGAACGGGTTGAGATTGTCAATGTGGCGGCCGGCAGGAAAATGCAGATGCGATTCGCTTCCATGGGGCTTCGCACGGGTATCATTGTTGAAATTATTTCCAATGCCGTTGGGGGGCAGATTGTCATTGCCTCCGATTGCAACCGCCTGATTCTGTGTGCAGGCATGGCTGCCAAGATCTGGGTTCGCCCCGAAAAAAGATCCGAGGGGGCACCCAAAGACGGGACTGGCGGGGCGCTCTTGCCGTTTTTTAATGAGTCCCTGCCGATTTTCCGGATGACACCGGGGAGACAGGGCAGTGTTGCCCGGGTGAACGGCGGGCACTTTTCACGGCGCCGGCTGGGCAAGATGGGGTTTCATCCGGGTGTTGTTGTACGGGTAATCAATAACAGCCCATCGTCAGATTCCATTGAGGTCATGGTACGGGGGCATCGGTTTTCGTTGTCTGAAAAGGATGCCTCAAAAATTTTTGTTGAGAACATTACGCCGTAACTTTCTTATTTCCAAGACAGGGAAGCGTGTGTTCCCGGCATTCCGCAAGTCTTGAAAATTTCAGCCCGGCCAATTACGGGTGATGCTTGAAGCAAAGGATTGCAATGCCTTGCATGCCAAGGTGTTTTTCTGATATAGCAGGGACGGCGTGATTGAAACTGGAGTCGACCGGAGATAGTTATGTATCGTATGAAAAAAGAATATGTTCTCGTAATTTCAGCTTGTCATCTTTTTGTTTTTTTGTGTGCCGGCATTGCGGCGGCCTCGGAACGGTTATCGGTAATATCCTCTGTTGCCAATTTGAGAAACGGTTCGGGCACCAAATATAAGGTGCTGTGGCAGGTGGAGAAGTATCACCCTTTTCTTGTGATCAATAAAAAACAGGACTGGTATGAGGTCAAAGATTTTGAAGGGGATACGGCCTGGATTTATAAAACCCTGCTGGGGAAAACGGATACGGTGATTTCCACAAAATCAAAGTGCAATGTCCGCTCAAAACCCGATAAATCCGGCGATATTGTGCTTCGGGTTGAGAGGGGCGTTCCCTTCCGCGTGCTTTCCCGTAAAGGAGACTGGATTAAAATTGAGCATGCTGACGGTGAAGTCGGATGGATTTATAAGAGCCTGGTGTGGTAGTTAGTGCCTGACGAAAACCGTAATTTTTGCCGATTACGGCGTTGGTCTGAAATTTTAATCCTCGAAATACCCCTTGTATTCCTCCGGTTAAAATTTCACCCTGCCTTGTACTCAACAAAATTTTCAGATTTTCGTTCAGACACTAGTTAGATAATTAATTTTTATAAGGTAAAATTTCATGGCAAATCAAGGCGTATCAAATGAGCGGAAAAAAGAATTGGCACAGATGGATCCATTTCAGGAGAGTCTGCACAAGTTCGTCGAATGGGCCACTGTCCACAAAAAATTATTAATGATTTCAACCGGTGTGCTGGTTGGTACGGTGATTGTTTTTTCTGCGATTATATTCAGCTTTAAGCAGTCTGAAATCAAGGCATCCGAACTGGCTGCCAACGCCTATGAAACATATGAACAGCAATTTTCCAAAGACCGGGATGCCCGCAAAGGTTATGATGCGGTTAAAGATGATTTTCAAACACTTTTTGATGAATATCCGAATACAAGTGCCGGGCGCATGGCCCTGATCAACTTCGGGAAAATATGTTTTGATGCCAAGCATTACGATCAGGCATATGATTTATATGACAAGGCACTGTCAACTGTGGGAGATAAGGCCGGCGTAAAGAATTTTTTACTTTGCGCCCTGGGGAACATATGTGAATTAAAAAATGATTTTGAACAGGCAAAATCTTATTACTTGCAGGTGGATGAGGGGTCATCTGATCTTTTAAAGGATGATGCCCGGTTTGCCCTGGCATTGATTTATGAAAAACTTAACGATACGGATGCCGGGCGCCGGATGTACGAAAAAATTGCCGAAAGCCCGGGGACTTCCATGTATAAGGACATAGCCCAGGCCCGGCTCTATAAATAGTGTTTGAACGAAACGTAACCCACCTGCGGCGTTGCTGCACAAAGCTGCCAAATTATAAGATCGGGATTCACGTACTATAATACGCTCCGGTTCCAGCTTTGTTTGCGTCTTGCATCCGGGCAACTTTTCGTCCAAACACCGGGTATATAGGAACGCACTGTATTTAGGTGCAAACTAAAAAAGGCTGCCTGGGCGGGGCAGCCTTTTTTAGAAAAGGAAAAAAAGATGAAAAACTAACCTTTGGTTAGTGAAAATTATTAAATGCAATTCTCCTGCCATTCAATAAAAAATTGCCTGTTATATTTATAACTGCCTGGAACGTATTGATTTGTTTGGATGTTATTTGAAACGTCAGATGATGTCTTTTATGGTTTCGGCATAAATAAGTTCAATATTTTGAACTTTAATCAGTTCGTTTTTTAAAAAAGAGCGCGTGATCCATAAATAATAATCTTTTCCAGGGTTCAAAATTTTGAACCCTGGTTCGGTGTTATTTGTTGTTCAGTTTTAACTCCTTGTCTATATTGAATTTTTTTAGTTTTTGATTCAATCCGCTTTTACCGATGCCAAGGAGCTTTGCCGCTTTGGTCTGCACATTGCCTGCCCTCTTCATTGCCCTCTGGATCATCCTTTTTTCCACTGCGGCAAGGGTTTCGGAAAGGCCTACGCCATCAGGGATACCGTCAAGCTGGAGCGTGCCGGATTTGGGGTTGCGGATTTTGGAAGGAAGGTCCGAAATCGTGATTATGCTGCCCGGGGCCAGGATGACGGCCCTTTCAATGACATTCTCCAGTTCCCTGACGTTGCCTTTCCACTCATAGTCACACAGTTGCTGGACTGCTTCTTTGTCAATACCTGTGACACCTCCGGCCGCCTCCGGCCCCTGGGTATATTTTTCGATGAAATGATTAATAAGCAAAGGAATATCCTCCAGCCTGTCACGCAGGGGGGGGATACGGGCTTTGACCACGTTGAGACGATAGTACAGGTCTTCCCTGAAGTTTCCTTTTTTGACTTCATCTTCCAGGATTTTGTTGGTGGCAGCTATGAGTCTGAAATCCACAGGGAGGCTAACGGTCCCGCCAACCCGTTCCACAGTTCGCGCCTGGAGTACCCGCAACAGTTTGACCTGGAGCGGCATGGACAACTCCCCGATTTCATCCAGAAAAAGGGTGCCTTTATCCGCCATTTCAAACCGGCCTTTTTTCAGCCCCACCGCACCGGTGAATGCCCCTTTTTCATGCCCGAAAAGTTCACTTTCCATAAGAGATTCGGCAAAGGCCGAGCAGTTCACTGCAACCAGGGGGTGATCCTTGCGCATACTGTTGTAATGAATTGATTTGGCCACAAGTTCTTTGCCGGTGCCGCTCTCCCCTTCAACGAGCACCGAGGCACTGGTCGGGGCGACCTTTTTGATGATCTCGTACAACGACTGCATGGGCTTGCTTTTACCAATGATGTTGTCAAACTGGTACCGGGACTGGATGGCATCTTTTAAAAGCGTGTTCTCCCGGACAATTTTTGACACGGACAGTGCCTTGGCAATGTGTGCAATGAGCGCTTCGTTTTCAAACGGTTTTAAAATAAAGGTGTAGGCGCCTTTGTGCATGGCCTCCACAGCCTTTTCCACGCTGCCGAATGCAGTCATGATGATCACCGGAAGATCCGGTTTGATCTGTTTGGCCTTTTCCAAAAGGTCAATACCTGACATACCCGGCATCTTGACATCGGATAGAACCAGGTCAATGGGTTGGGTGTTTAAAATATCCAGTGCTTCCATGCCGCTCGACGCAGTGAACGGTGCGTAACCTTCTTCGGACAGTACCTCTCCTATGATCATTGGGTAGTGTTTTTCGTCATCAACAATTAATATCTTTTCCATTTTTACTCCCGGATATTTTACGGCGCTGCAGGCAGGCGTATTTCCACCCTGGTCCCGCTGGGTTCGGCATTGGTTATGCTGATTTCTCCATGGTGCGCTTGAATAATGTTTTTTATAATACCTAACCCTAAGCCGGTTCCCATCTCCTTGGTAGTAAAAAAGGGCGTCCAGATTTTCTTTAAAATCTCTTCGTCAATGCCCGGACCTGTATCTGTAAAACCGGCATAAACATATCCCGGCTCATACCATGTAGTAATTGTAATGCGCCCATTTTCATAGTCCATGGCCTGAAATGCATTTAGAAAAATATTTAAAAATGCCTGGTAGAGCATGGCGGGATCACCGAGAATGTCCGAAGGGTTTTTCTGGTACGCCCGGATGATTTTGATCTTATTATGTTCGTCTGAAGACGATAAAAATGCGATGTTTTTTTCTATGATCTCTTCTATCGAACAGGGTCGTAAGTCCGCGATTTTAGGTTTTGCAAAATCAAGAAAATCTGTAATGATGCGGTCTAAACGCGTAGATTCTTCAACAATAATTCCCGGGATACTGCTGCCCGGGTCCAATTTGGCCATCTTTTTTTTCATCAACTGCGCAGAGCTTTTTATAATGCCTAAGGGGTTGCGAATTTCGTGTGATACGCCGGCCGTCATTTCACCGATTGCGGACAGGTGTTCTGCCTGGCGCAGTTTTTCTTCCAGTTTGAGGCGTTCCTCGGCCCTGCGCTTAATAATTTTTTCTCCATGCTTTACCACGAATCGAAGAATAAGGAAAAGAATACCCATAATGATGGCGCAACTGACGACAATCAATCCCTGGAGTTTGAATACCTGTTGATAATCATTCGATACATCCCTGACAATCTCAATTACGCCGATGACCATCCTGTCCTTTTCCCGGGTGAGTTGGACTTCTTGCATCAAAGGGGCAAAGGTGACAATTTTTGTCTCTTTGGGGAACCAAAACGTCAGTTCCATCCAGTTGCCTTGCTGAACCAGTTTGGAGATAATCTCTTTGTTCATGGCTTTTTCATAGTGGACACCTCCGGCATTTTTTTTACCGATCCGGACTTTATCCAGGCTGTAGGCAATCACATTGTCTGTTGCATATATGTTGACCATTTCGACGTGGAAACTGTGCAGGGTGCTTTTAACAACCGTGTCAAGAAGTCTATACTGGTCAGGCTCCCGTAATTTTATCTCACCATGTTTGAAAACCACAGGCCAGACAAATCTTAAAAAGATCTGGTGGTTTAGGTTCTCCACTAAAAGCCGGTTATATTCTTTACTTTTCTCAAGCAGTATTTTTCTTACCCAGTGGGCATTCAACGCTGCGATAACAATGGTTGCCGTTAACATGACAACAAGGCTTGAGACAGTAAAGGCTTTGACGAGGACAAAAGGCCGGGTACCGGAATTATCGTGTTCTTTGTACTGCTTTTTTTTCACATGAATCCGTTTCGCTGTTATTGTTATGAAAAATCATTTTTTTTATCTGTTATTCAAATTAGTTAAATAGTTTTATTCTACTTGACTTTACGTACATTTCGTATCAAATATATAGTTATATTAACGTAGGATATCAATAATTATTATTTACATTCTTTGAAGTTTACAGCCTTTGCTACAGCCACAATTGAGGATAGGTGCGTATGATATTCGGAAAAAAAGATCATCTTGTCGGTCTGGACATTGGGGCGGCACTTATTAAAGTGGCTGAACTGAAAACGACCAAGAACGGATCTGTGCTTCATAAGTTCGGCATTGCAAAGGTTCCCGAAGGGATGATCCGGGAAGGCCGGGTTGCCGATATGGAGGGCCTGGCTGAAATTATTCGTGCCTTATTTCAGTCGCAGAATATTAAGGAAAAAAATGTAGCACTTTCCACCGGCGGCCATTCCGTGGTTGTTAAGACCATCAGTACATCTAAAGTGCCGGATGAGCAGCTGCACCGAAATATCCGGGCTGAAGCTGAGCAATATATTCCCTACGATATAGACGATGTTAATATTGATTATCAGATCCTGGGTGACAGCGAGTTTTCCGCGGAACAGATGAATGTGCTCCTGGTCGCGGTAAGACAGGATCTGGTGGATGAATATGTTGAGCTGATTCATATGGCGGGCCTTAATCCCGTTATTATTGATGTGGATGCGTTTGCGCTTCAGAATATTTATGAAACCCTTCCCGATGTTGATCATGAACGTTTAACCCTGTTGCTGGATGTCGGGGCGTCCAAAACGAGTGTGAATATTCTTGAGAATAATAATTCCAGGATGATGCGGGATATGACCAATGGATGTGAGCAGCTTGTTTCCGTAATCGGCGAGCGGCTTGGGATTGACCGGGAAAAAGCATTGCAGATCATTATGGGCGAGATTGATCATCCGGAATCCGGGCAGGCGTTGGCTGAGATTTATGAAATGGTTGTCGGCAACTGGTGTTCGGATATCTGCGAGGTGGTGTATACCTTTGAGTCCAGCCCCGGTAATGCCCGGGTGGAAAATATTGTTGTCAGCGGCGGGGGCGGTTTCATCAACCTGCTGGCCGAAAAATTGACTGATGCGCTGAAAGTGGCGGTGTCAAAGATTAATCCCTTTGCCGGGCTGGTCAGAGATTCAAATGAACTCGGCGAGCTGGAAGGGTACCAGCTTCTGGCCCCCATTGCCCTGGGGCTTGCCATGAGACGGGTGAATGATAAATGATACGAATTAATCTGTTGCCGTTCAGGCTTGCCAGAAAAAAGGAGAATATTCGTCGCCAGGTGTCTATATTTTTCCTGTCCCTTGCATTGATTATTCTGGCACTCGGTTGGGTGTCTTTTTCACTGGATAATAAAATTAACCATACGCGCAATGAAGTCACCCGGGTAAAGGCCGAAAGTCTTAAGTATAAGAAAAAGGCGGACAGGGTTACGCAAATTAAGAGAAATTTGGCGATTCTGAAGAGTAAACTGGCCATTGTCGAGAATTTGAAAAAAAGAAGAAATGAACAGCAAATTCTGTTGGAGCAGTTGGCGGACAGACTTGAAAAAACAAAAATGTGGCTGTCCAGTGTGTCCGCAGATCCCCAGGATGTTTCTTTAAGGGGGATTGCCTTTGATAATCCGACCATTGCCGCTTTTATGAGAAATCTTGAACGTTCTCAGATGTTTGGAACTGTAGACTTAAAGCGGTCGCAGACAAAAACCTTTGACGGCGATATTCGGTTAAAGGAATTTGAAATAATCTGCAAAAAAATTCAGCCTGTAAATCCTGATAAGGGTCGAAAGTCCAAAAAAGGGAAAAAATAATGGCCGGAAAAAAGAAAAATCGCAGTGTTAAGCTTAGTGAAAAAATGGATCTGTTATTTGAAAAGATAGGCGCGTTGACAAAAATTCAACGCCTGCTTATCTGTCTGGGCACATTGGGGGTCATTGGTGCAGGTTTTTATTTTCTGCTGCTTGGTCCAAAGCTTGATACCCTTACAGCCGTCCGGCGGGATTTGGAAAACCAGAACAATCTTTTGTCAAATTATAAAATAAAAGCAGCTGCCCTTGAAAAGGTGGAAGCTGAGATGGCCCAAGCCCGGGAACAGTTCAACATTGCCATGACCGCCCTGCCGGATAAAAGAGAGCTGCCGTCTTTGCTGGATGAAATATCCAAAGCAGGAAGGGATGCCGGTCTCGAAGTCCAATTGTTCGCCCCCCAGAGTATGGTAAAGAAGAGTTCCTACATAGAGATCCCATTGTCCATGACCGTGTCCGGCCGTTACCATCAGATGGCCGATTTTTTTTACCGGGTTGCAGGACTCAATCGTATTGTCAATATGTCGACCATAAAAATGAATCGGGTGTCAGGAAAAGACAAGGCTGACAGGAATAAGATTCAGATGAAATGTCTGGCCGTCACCTATATGTTTGTTGAAGCCAAAGACGATAAAAATGCCCGCAAGAAAGGCAGGAAGAGACGCAAAAAGGGGTAGAAGGGTGTCGGATATGGAAAAAATGATTAAAATATGCTGTGTGGTTGGCTTGGGCGCCTTATTCTCTTTCGTATCCGCCTGTAATGAGGAACCTGCACCTAACGCAAAATTGACAAGACCAACCCAGATAGTTTCCAAGCCCATTCCCAAATCAAATCCATCAGCAAAGAAAGCAGATGTTTCCGGGCGTGCCGAAAAAAAACAAGCTCCGGTTTCTCAACTGTCTCCCGTAAAAAAAAATGTGAAAATGCATAAAGGCAGGGAGGATATTGATGGTTCGGACGGTTTGGAAAAAACGGGTATTTTTAAGCCCATAGAAGCATATGACAGCAATAACCGGGTGGATCCGTTTATTCCGTTGATTGCTGAGGAAAATACTTCTGCCGGATCAGGGTCCTCCGGGGATCCAAAGCCCAAAAGAACATTGACTCCCCTGGAAAAATTGGAATTAAGCCAGGTTAAGCTGGTGGCGGTTGTTGAAATGCCGGACCGGATCATTGCCATGGTGGAGGAAGCTACCGGTAAAGGATATGAGGTTGCCATAGGGACGTACATTGGACCAAATGGCGGCCGGGTGACCGCCATCTCACGGGAAGGAATTAAAATTGAAGAATACCTAAAAGATTTTCAGGGAAAACACCACAAGCGGTATGAGGAGATTAAATTTCATAAAAGCGAGGATGGGGAATAGGATGATGGTTAATTATCGATCTGCTGTCAGGCATTATGGGACAGGTCTTATCATGTCGGTTCTGCTGCTTTCCTTTACTGCAGGGTGCGTTACTCAAAAGACCGCAGCACCGGCAAGTACGCCCAGGATGCAGGATGGCCCAAACGTCCGGAGCGATTCTGTCTCTCCACCCAAAACAGTTGATAAAATATGGGTCAAGCCCAAAGCAGATGTGTTTGAGGTATGGATACAGGGTTCACCGGGTTTGGATGATTATACTTCCATTAAACAGACGTTCCCGTTTGCTGTGAGCGTCTATCTGTCCAATGTCCGTCTTGCTCCGGGCGTGGATGCCGGGCCTTTTTCCGACCCCCGTGTCAGCGGCATAACGGTCGGATTTATTGATGAGGACCAGACCACGGTCAAGGTGGATATTCTGCTGAAGGCCGATCTGCCTTATATTGTCGAGGAAAAACCAGGCCGTCTGGGTATCATGCTCAAGGGAAGCCGCACCGCTTTTGGATCGGCCTCCGGGGCATATCCTGATGCAGAAGAATCCACACCGGACTTGAAAGGGGCCGCAGTGTTACCCCAAGATGTTCCTATTCCTGGCACAACGGCACATCTGACCCATATTAAATATGATAACAACGATATGGGTCAGTCTGATATTCAGATATTAACGGATCATCCGGTTCGATACGAAACAATTCAAAATCGCAATGATTCCATGGGGTTGATATTATACAATACAATGGTGCCCTTGCACCATCAGCGGCCCCTGATCACCCGGTATTTTAATTCTGTCGTGGAACAGGTTATACCCCGGCCAAATCCGGCAAATCCCAATGATACGCTGGTGGATATCAAGATCAGGGAAAAAGTACCGTTTCAAGTGGTGCAAACCACCAAGGGCCTTCACATGACCTTTGAAGCGTCCACCATCGCGCCACCGAAATTTGATAAAGCAAAAATGACGCTGCA
This sequence comes from Desulfobacterales bacterium, assembly GCA_022361095.1. Taxonomy (GTDB): domain Bacteria; phylum Desulfobacterota; class Desulfobacteria; order Desulfobacterales; family Desulfobacteraceae; genus Desulfobacter. The sequence continues at coordinate 10,811 of JAKSBO010000604.1, forward strand.
TACCGGTCAAAAGACCAATGGGGATTTTGAAGAATCGGATCAGGCGCAGTTAACGGCCCAAGAGAAGAGGGCATCCCTGGATCAAGATCCTTTGCTGAATCCTGCCTCGGTCCGGTATACCGGTGAAAAAATCAAACTGGATTTTTATGAAACAGATATTAAGAATGTTTTCAGGATATTAAAAAGTGTGAGTGGCAATAACTTTGCCATTGATAAGGATGTGGAAGGCAAGGTGACATTAAGCCTCCAGGATCCGGTTCCCTGGGACCAGATCCTGGATCTTGTTTTAAAAATGAACGGCCTTGGCAAAAAAATGGAAGGCAATGTTATCCGTATTGCCACCACGGAAACCCTTGCCAGGGAGGAGAGCGAACGGCAGGAAGCCATTGCGGCTCGGCAGAAATCAGAAGATCAAAAAAAAGCCTTAGAACCCCTGGTCACCGAATATATCCCGGTCAACTATTCGGATGCAAAAGCTGATATTGAACCCCATATTTCCCAGATTTTAACCCCGAAACGGGGCAAGATTTCGGTAGACGTCCGTACCAATATGCTGATCATTACCGATACCCAGGCCAAAATTGATCAGGCCAATGACTTGATCTATCGTCTGGATAAGGTGACACCCCAGATCATGATTGAGGCCAAGGTGGTTGAGGTGACCAAGGAGTTTTCCAGAAGTTTCGGGATTAACTGGGGGCTGTCCAATGATTCTGATGTCACATCAAACTATGTGGATGATTTCTCTGTGTCCGTTAACGGGGCAGGGGCTGACGTTGTCGGGCTTTCAGGTGATTTCTCCTTTTTTGGGCTGTTCGGGTCTTCTGTCACAGCATTGAATGCCCAGCTTGAGGCTTCCGAGGAACAAGGCGATGTCAGAATCGTCTCCTCCCCAAGAATTTTAACCCTGGACAACAAAAAGGCCATGATCAAGCAGGGACAGGAATATGCCTATTCAGTGCAGGATGATGCAGGCAATCCGTCTGTGGAGTATAAAGAGATTGACCTGTTGTTGGAAGTAACGCCACATGTTACGCCGGACAACAGAATTTCCATGACCGTGCGGTTGACCAAAAATGACATTGCCGGCTTCAGTGCGGATAATGTGCCGACCCTGGCGACCAATGAGGCGGAAACTGAACTTTTGGTTAATAATAACGATACGGTTGTTATCGGCGGTGTGGTCAAGACGAGCCAGACCCGGGATACAGATGGTGTGCCGTTTTTGGCGGGCATTCCGGGGTTAGGCTATCTTTTTGGTTCAAAATCCAAGAAGGATGATCGAAATGAACTGCTTATTTTCCTGACCCCTTCCATTGTTCAGCTTGAGCAGAAAAAGCATATTGTGCAATAGCTGTTTCGGCTGTGAAGTTCTGCCTAAACGACAGCAGCCGTTTGACACAAGGTGTTAAAGCGCACTCGCTTTTACTGCAGTTCAAACAGGCGCTGTTCCGCTTTCTGGTAGAGACTTGAATGTTTAGGGGACAACTGCTTGGTCACCTCCCAGGCTTTAACGGCCTGCCGGGTTTTGCCGCATGCTTCATACGCCTGGGCAAGGTCTTTATGGAATATGGCTGTTTCCGGGGCTTTTTTTATCTGTTTGTTCAGATAATCCACAGCCCTGTCTGCCTGCCCGGTTCGGATGTATAGCTGGGCAAGTCCATGGATGGCCGGAATAAATCCCGGCACTTCCCTCAATGCTTTGAAAAAATAGTTTTGGGCAACAGGGTAGTTGTTCTGTGACAGTTGTGCCCAGCCAATATTGGCCAAGGGATAATGGGGGGTAGGGTAGGTGATATCTTCAAGAACTTTGTTGAATGTCTGTATGGCAATATCAAATTTTTTATCCCGAAGGTAGGCTGCACCCAGATTGTTCAGGGCCTCGGTGTAATCGGGCTTGAGTGACAAGGCTTTACCAAAGGCCTTAATGGCCATATCATTCCTCTCTTTACCCATGTAGGCCAGGCCCAGGCTGTTTTGAATGTACGGGTCCTCCGGTGCCATTTTTTCCGCTTTTAACAATTTGTTCAATGCCGCGGTATAGTTCCCCTGGGCTTGGAATACATCGCCCTCCTTTCTAATGGCCTGGGCGATTTTGTTCTGCTTTTGGGTCTGTACTGTAGAGGTGCAGGATGCTGCGGCGACACAGATACAGATCAGGATAAACAATTTTGTTTTCATTGGGCCGGCTCCTTGTCAAGCATAATCACATTAATTTGTTCATTTTTCAAAAATATTGTGGCGCTTTTGTAAAGAGGCGTCCTTGCCAAAAAAAGTTTTTCAACCCCTTTTTCTGCGTAAACCCCCGGGATGGTTTTTACTTTTCGGTCCACATTGAATGCTGGGTTTTTCCATACCTGGTATCCGAGTTGGGAAAAAAGGCGAAGGCAAGTCTCTTCAAAGGAGAGTTCCGGCGACAGGTCCAGGATTCGGTATCCTTGGTTTTTTAAGCGTTCAAGGGTACTGCCGTATACGTTTCCCAGATTGATTAAAATATCCGGGATACGGTCATGGGTGATTCTGCCCAAAGAGACCGTCATCTGTACTTTGTTGAAAGATACGGGGAGAGACACCTGGGGGGTATAGGTATAGGGGGTGTCGGCCAAAAGGAGAGGAAGTAATGCTTCCCGGGATTTGGGTATATCTTTCATGGTCTGTGTGTGACGCACTGCATTGACGCTGAAGATTTCACTGAATTTTTTAAATTCCAGATGCTTCCAATAGGCTTTCATGGCGGAAACAAGATCAGGGTCCAATGTCGCTTCTGTGTCATCAGAGCCAAGCAGCACGGTTTTTTTGCCGGTATCGTCACTGATGACGGGTGTCTTTGACAAATCAATGAATTTTGTTGAGGCTTCAGGGGTGTTGGGTGGGAAAAACAATTTGCCCTGGTGCATAAGGTGCCCATGGATAAGCCGGCTGTAGCGTTTTAGATGTTCCAGCTCAGCCCTGGAAATGGGTTTTGGCCTATGGGAGAGAGGGGCTTTTCGTTTTTTTTCAGCGGAGAGCTCTTGAGTCGGCACGCCTTGTTTTCCCATGGCAATGAAGGCGTTAAACCAGGGCTGGGAAAGAATTGAAGGGTCAGGGAGTACAATGCTTGCTCCCTGATAGATATAGTTGATATCCTTAATGTTGGGATTCAGGTGAAGCACCGCCTGTACTCCCTTCTTTGATACATTGCCGCCGGATGTTAAAAATTCTTTTGAGAGCAGTTGTGATATGGTGTCCCCGGCTTTGACCTTGTGTTTGCGGGTGTGCCGGGATACGGTGTCGGGTGCTATCTGGGCGGAGAATGCGAGCATGGGCACCTCCACAGTGGTGTTGTCGACCTGTTCGTAAGCGTCATGCTCCACTTGTTTAAGGGGGATCATAATCCGGCTGCCGGGGGAAATGGCATCAATATTACCGATTTTTGGATTGATATGTCTGAATATTTTTAGAAAGAGCGGGAAATCCGACGCGGATATTTCTCCTTTCTGACGAAAAATTTTGTACAGCCATTCATTTTTTTTAACCTGGTAAGGCTCGCACAGGTAAGTCCGGCCATCGTAAGTGAAAAGGGAATATTTTTTGAAACTGGTTTTCACCCCCGTTGCTGAAAAAGCAGCGCAAGGGGTGAAAAAAAACAGTGTCACCGGGATAAAAATACCTCCTATTATGGCGGCCCGGAAAAAAGACATAGATCAAAGACCTAAACGGGTGGCGATCTTTTTCGAGACATCCTCTACGAATTTTTGAAATTGAGATGACTCAAGGGGATTTTCCTGGGACGGCACCAGGTCCGGATCATCGGGTGAAACAAAATCCGGCAAATTAATAAACCGGCTGTCAGATGAAATGCCGTACGTATCAGCCAGTTCGCCCTTAAAATAGAGATCCTGGAACCCTGAAAATTTAATGGCATGTGCCGTGGCATCCAGAATTACGGTTTCGCTGTCATCCACGAGGTTTAATGCCTTTGCCCGGACCATTCCCGCAAGACACTCGCCACCCTGGGTGCATGTAATATGCCCGTTCTGGTTGGCCGTAAGCTGCCAGTCCATGATCTGTTGCTCTTTTACCTGGACCACAAACACGTTTCTGTGACCGCTGGCCGTATCATATTCCCGGGCAATCCGGATCACCCGCGGCATGGAGACGGGATTGCCGATCATGGCTGCCTGGGCAACACTTGGCTGGGTCTGGACCGGGGTGAATTCACGTTTGCTTTCATCGGGCTCAAGGTAATATTTGTATACCGGATCTGCATGTTCGGACTGCACCCCGATGATCTTTGGCAGTTTATTGATAATGCCGGTGTTGTAAAATTTTAAGAATCCGTTCATCACCGCTGAAATATTGCCGGCATTGCCGATGGGCACCATGACCACTTTTTTGTCCATATCCCAGTCAAAGTCCTGGGCAATTTCATAGGAGTAGGATTCCTGGCCAAGTATCCGCCAGGCGTTTTTGGAGTTGAGCAGTGCCACGGGATAGCTTGATGACAGATGTTCCACAACCTTCATGCAGTCGTCAAAAACCCCTGGGATTTCAAACACCCTGGCTCCGCTTCCCAGGGGCTGTGCCAGCTGGGCGGATGTGACCTTTTTATGGGGCAAAAGTACCGCCGATTTTATCTGGGAGCCCAGATAGGAGGCATAAAGGGCTGCCGATGCAGAGGTGTCTCCGGTGGAGGCGCATACCGAGATCACCTCGGATACCAATCCCTGGTCAATGAGAAATTTGATGCTGGACAGGGCAGAGGCCATGCCCCTGTCTTTAAATGAAGCTGAAGGATTCTGGCCGTCGTTTTTGTAGTAGAACTTTACCCCGGTTTTTTCCTGGAGCCCGGCGTTTGCCTCCACCATGGGGGTATGCCCTTCACCCAGATAGATGACAGATTCAAGGGGGATGCTGGGGCCGATGAATTCGTGGTACCGGTAAATTCCCTTAAGGGCCGGGATCTTAAGCATTTTGCGGTAATCAAATATTTTCTGCCAGGTTTCGCCTGAAACCGCTTTGAGCCGGTCTTTATTCCGGTCATGGATCAGCAGAACCTGATTGCATGCAGGACATACGTATAAGAGTTCTTCAATGCCGTATTCGGCACCGCAGCCAAGGCATTTATAGTACATCTCCCCCTTGGGCGAGGGGATGATGTTCGGTCTGATATCTTCCGGAAACAGATCAAGATTCGTGTTCAATTACTTCTAAGCCTCCCATGTACGGTACCAGTGCCTTGGGCACTTTGACGGTTCCGTCTTCCATTTGATAGTTTTCAAGAATTGCTGCAAAGGTCCTGCCAACGGCCAGTCCGGACCCGTTCAGGGTGTGGCAGAACTCAGGTTTTTTGACATTTTCCCGTCTGAATCGGATGTTTGCCCGCCTGGCCTGGAAATCAAGGCAGTTTGAACATGAAGAGATCTCTCTGTATTTATCCTGGCCGGGCATCCAGACTTCAATGTCATAGGTTTTGGTGGCGGAAAATCCTAAGTCCCCGGTGCACAGGGTCACCACCTGGTAGGGCAGTTCCAGACGCTGGAGAATATCCTCTGCATTGGCCAATAATGATTCAAGCTCATCAAATGAGGTTTCAGGAGAGGTGATTTTTACCATTTCCACCTTGTTGAACTGGTGGTGACGAATCAGTCCTTTGGTATCTTTGCCGTAGGAGCCTGCTTCGGACCTGAAACAGGGGGTGAATCCCGTGAATTTTATGGGCAGCTTGGATTCATCCAAAATTTCTCCGGCCGGGATGTTGGTCATGGGGACCTCTGATGTGGGGATCAGGTAGTAATCCCACCCCTCAAGCTTAAAGAGATCTTCTTCAAATTTAGGCAACTGGCCCGTGCCGGTCATGGTCTCCCTGTTGACAATAAACGGCGGTAGAATTTCCGTATACCCGTGTTCCGTGACGTGAACATCCAGCATAAAATTAATTAAAGCCCGTTCCAGACGTGCGCCTGCACCCATGTAAAGAGGAAATCTGGAGCCGGCAAGTTTTGCGGCACACTTAAGGTCGAGAATACCCAGATTTTCGGCAAGGTCGGCATGGTCCTTGATTTGAAAATCAAAGGACCGGGGGGAGCCCCATGTCTTTTCATGCCGGTTTTCAGTGTCATCCTTTCCCATGGGGACATCTTCATGGGGCAGATTGGGTATGTTTATAAGAAAATCCTTGATCCAGGCCTCCAGTTCATTCAGCGTTTTGTTCATTTCCTTGATCTGTGCGGAAACGCCTTTCATCTTATCGATGCTTGGCTGGGCGTCCTGGCCGGATTTCTTCATTTTGGCTATTTCATCGGAAACAGTATTTCTTAGATGGCGTAACTCTTCAATATCAATCAAAAGGGCTTTTCTTTTTTCCTCATTTTCTAGAAATGGGGAAAAATCAATGTTTGCCCGGCGTTTTTTCATGCCCTGGACAACAGTATCCAGGTCGTTTTTAATCAATTTTAGATCAAGCATTTTTGATTTTGTCCTGCATGATTATAGGGTTGAAGGGTGGCTGGTTATAATATTTTCACAATTATATTCAGATAACACGGGCCATGTAAACAGTCAATGATTATTGCCGGTTGACAATTACCGGACAGTGTTTACTGTTTTTCAAAAATTTATTGTGCAATAATCTAAGGAAACGATTATGGATGAAGCGAAAAGTGCTAAAAGCAGTGTATTAAGCCAAGTGGCTGAGCGTATGAACTCCTTGTCCCCGGAACAGATTGAAGAAAAATACAATACGATTGAAAATAAATTGTTTGAGTTTGCGAATTTTTTAGAATCCCATCAGGTGTTCCTGTACCCCCCGGGGAGTAAAGAAATTCCTAGCGAAAAAATTATCCGGAAGGCAATGGATATAGAAAAGAGTATTATCCTTCCGGTATTCACGGATGTTAAAAATACGTTTCTTTTGTATAAAATTAGTAACTTTGACAAGGATCTTGTTTCCAACGCCCATGATATGCTTGAGCCCAATCCGGAACGGTGCAAGAAAATAGCTCTGGATGATGTTGACATTGCCATTATCCCGGGCCTGGCCTTTGATGACAAGGGTGGCCGTATGGGGTTCGGGAACAACTACTATTCAAAATTGATTACAAAGTTGCCGGAAACCTGCCGTAAGGTCGCCTTGGCCTATGAAGAGCAAATTGTTGACCAGATTCAGATGGAGTCAAGAAAATACACGGTGGATATTATCATAACCGATTCCCGGGTAATTTATAAGATTTAGTAATCCGGAAAGGCAGAATTTAAAGGGGGCTCGCAAAAATAATAGTCACACAGCATTTGCCTTAGATTTTGCGGGCCTTTACATATTATCCAAGGCATGCCTGAATGCCTTCAAGTCTTCGGTTTTTCCCATGACAATCAATGTATCCCGGGGGTGGATAATCGTTTCAAAATGGGGGGCGAATTCCATGTGCCCTGATTTCTCTTTGATTGCGATGATGATCAGGTTGTAAGTTTGCCGGATCCCCGAATCCTTAAGGGGTTTTCCTGCATAAGTCGATGTCTCCGGTACAAAAGCCTCTTCAATCTGTATGGCATCGCTTTCCCGGGACAGTGCTGTGTTCAGAAAGTTGGAAACCGTGGGACGCAACAATTTCAATCCCATGGAAACCCCGCCGATATCATAGGGGGATTCCACCTGGGTGGCACCGGCCACATATAGTTTTTTTCTCACCATGGGGCTTGATGCCCGGGCCATAATATATATGTCGGGATTGAGCTGTCTGGCTGTAAGCACCAGGAACACATTTGCCGTATCCGTTGCAAGGGCTGCCACCAGCGCCTTTGCCCGGTCGATGCCGGCTTTCTCCAGAATATCCTCGTTGCCGGCATCCCCGATAATATAATGAATTTTATCCTTTTCCAGGATCTCTTTAAGTTCTTCACTTTGTTCCACCACAACAATGTCCCGGGTATCTTCTGCAACGAATTTGCACAGGACTCTGCCGATGCGGCCGTACCCGCAAACAATGTAATGATTGTTCATTTTTTTTATTTTGCTGTTCAAACGTTGCCTCCCCAGCATGCTTTTAATTTCACCATCCACCACCGAACTGATGAAAACGCCGCATAGATACAGAAAATATCCTACGCCTGTAAATATCAGGAAGATAGTGAATAACCGCCCACTGTCAGACATGTCGTGGACCTCGAGAAAACCAACTGTGCTCAGGGTTATGGCCGTCATATAGGCCGAATCCAAAAGCCCCCAGCCTTCAATGGCCATGTAACCGGTGGTGCCGAGTATATAAAACAGAATTGCGATAAATACGCTTAACTTCATTTTAGAGGTTTTATCCATGGCATTTTATTTACTTTTACTGACGGGTAAATGCAAGGGAAAGATGAATGCTGTTGTTTATCATAACCGCACTGGTTGCAGGCGTTAAACCCGTTTTCTAATGCTTGACGGCCCTGGTGGTTGCTGGTATTAAAAGGCCATGACCGACGAATCTACAAAATTTTCGCATTGGCGCAGGGATATGGTGGAAAAACAGATCATTGCCAGGGGAATAACCGATCCCCTGGTGATTCAGGCCATGCTCAAGGTGCCCCGCCATCTGTTTGTCAGTGAGGCTCTGGTGGACAGCGCTTATGGTGATTTCCCGCTGCCCATCGGTGAGGGGCAGACCATCTCCCAGCCTTTTATCATCGCCGAAATGACCCAGGGCCTGACCCTGACAGGTCAGGAACGAGTCCTTGAGATCGGCACCGGTTCCGGTTACCAGGCTGCCGTATTGTCCCGTATTGTTTACAGGGTGTATACCATTGAACGGAACAATACCCTCTATCTGCGGACCCGGAAACTGTTTGACCGCCTGAAATACCATAATATCGTTACCCGCTATTCCGACGGCACCCAGGGATGGAAAGCCGAAAGCCCCTTTGATGCCATTCTTGTTACGGCCGGGGGGAACCGGATACCTGAACCTTTAGTCAACCAGTTGGTTGAGGGCGGACGGCTGATCATTCCCGTGGGGGGGCTGCATTCCCAGGAACTTTTACGTATTGAAAGAACCGGAACCGGCATTAGAACGGCCAATCTGGGGGGCTGCCGTTTTGTGAAGCTTATTGGCGAACACGGATGGCCGTCGTAAGCCTTTGAACACAAAGTCGCCCACCTGCAAAGCCCCAGGCGGGCAACTCTGCGTCAAAACACGGGTTGCTGCTTAGGTACTTATCAACTCACCTGTATTGAGGTTAATTTTCATGTCTTATTCTTCTGCTTCGGCTGCCATAAAAGAGTTGCTTATGGGGTTCTGTTTAGGGGTTGCCAATATTATCCCGGGGGTTTCCGGGGGGACCTTTCTGCTGGTGTTCGGGATATATGAACGGGTATTTTTAATTTTAAACCAGATTAACAGATCCTTTGTCTTTAAATGCCTTGAACTTGTTTTTTTCTGTTTCCGGCGGCCGGTCCCGGGGGTTAAAAATGTGTATGCCTTTTCCAGGGAAACCGGCTTTTTCTTCCTGTTTAAACTTGCCGCCGGAGCCGTTGCGGCCATCCTTGCCCTCTCCAGTCTGATGAAATATCTTTTACTTCATCATTTCAGTGTCACCTATTCTCTTTTTTTCGGTTTGATTCTGGTTTCAATCATTATACCGATAAAGATGCTCAGGCGTTTTGATGCCTGGGCCGTGCTTTGCCTTCTGGCCGGTATCGGCCTTACCGTGTGGATATCAGCCATGGTCAATCCCTATGATAAGGTCAAGGTGAAGTCCGATCACCTTGCCCGGGCCTTCCAGGTCCAGGCCGCTTCCGCTGAAGGGCAGGGCCCTGGATCAGAACCGGGAAAAACGGCTTCAACGGTCCAAGGGTATTCTTCCGGGGACTATCTGTATATTGCACTTTGCGGTGCCCTTGCCATTTCCGCTACCGTGCTGCCGGGGGTCAGCGGTTCCCTGGTGTTGATTTTAATGGGGAGTTATTTTGACGTTATTTCAGCTATTTCCGACTTAAAGTCGTTTCATTTGGAGACCGTTGGCTTTCTGGGGATATTTGGTTTGGGGGTCATTTTCGGCGGTCTTTTGTTTGCCCGGCTGGTCAGTTTTGTTCTTTCCCGGTTTTATAACGCGACTATGGGTTTTTTAGGCGGCCTGATGGCAGGTTCGCTTTATGCGTTGTGGCCCTTTAAAAAGACCGTGATCATGGCCCAGCAGTATGTGAAACAGGGCGGGGAGGTCATCAGGCTTGAGAATGTGGCGGTGCAGACCAATATCAATGTTCTTCCAACCAGTCATGATCCGGTGATTGCCGCTGTTATTTTTTTTGTACTTGGCGGTATTATCATGATGTTTTTTGTCAGAAATGAGAGCGCTCC
>JAKSBO010000177.1 GCA_022361095.1 Desulfobacterales bacterium
ATTATGATTATTAAAAAAATTAAGACCAAATATTAAAGTTATTAAGCAAGAAGATGCTATATAATTTATAATTAGGTTTTTATACATTGGGTTATATACTTTCATTAGCATTCGCCTTAAATACAACTATTTTCAAACATGATAGAATTAGTAACGGTAACTATATTTCCAATGGTCATGGGCCGACCTGGTCTATTAGCGCCCAGGTCCGCCCAACAACAAAATATGAAACGAACTCAACAACTTGTTGGTACTGTCATATAAACGACTATTAAAAATTTCTTTTCATTTGTTATTATGCTCAATCGAACGCTCCAAAATCATTAGCAACATTGATTGTATTGGAACCGAATTCGATTGCTCTGGGAACTGTTTTTAAACTTCCAGTCCCTAAACTATAAACATCGAGTCCAGTATCAATATATTTACCAACAGTTTGCCCTGTTTCGCCTGTTAAACCACCCATTCCTTCAAAGGCTCCCTGCCCATTATTATACCATCCTCTTAAAGCATCTGTTAAGTCGAATATACCATCCATTGATGTTGCCCATCCTGTAGCGATCAAAGATGCTCCTCCTAAAGCTCCGCCTAATCCACCAGAATTAATCGTAATGAATAGCCCACTACCTAAAGTACCTACCCCTCCGATAATTTGAGTGGTAGCTAACCCCACATTTTTCCAATTCGTTTTTCTGGAACATAACCCCAAAGGATCATAGAACATAACAGGATTGTTTGAAGCGTACGCATACAAGTTAACATCCCCACCATCAAATCCCAAAGGATCTTCGGAGATGAACCTGCCCATTGCGGGGTCATAATACCTGGCCCGCATGTAGTACCAGCCGTTGTCCTCGGCCATGACGCCGTGCTGGCCCACAAACTTGAAAGGCTGTACCACATTTTCCTGCTGATTGGCAATGGTGCCGAACGGGGTGTAGGCATAGGCGTTTATGATGGTTTTGGTGTTGTCGGTCAGGGCCACGGTATGGCCGGTGGCGTCAAAATGGTAGCAGTACAGGGTGCCGGAGGGTTCCGCCATGGCCAAAAGGCCTGTGCCGTAGATATAGTATCGCTGGATCTGGCTTGACGCGTCGGCCTCGGCAAGCAGGTTGCCCGCAGCATCATAGATGTACCGGGTGACGACACCCTCGCGGTCTGCTTCCAGGCGGTTTCCGGCCCCGTCGTATTTGAACCGGCGGGGTGTGTTGCCGGCAATGGATGTGAGCCGGTGTTCGGGGTCAAAGGTTAAGGTGTTGCCGTAGGCTGCGATGAGCTGGCCTTCATCGTCATATGTGAACGTGTTGGTGCCGTCGCTCTCTATCTGGTTGCCCGTGGTGCTGATGGTAAACGTTCTGGTGGCTGCGGTAAGATCGGGATCAAGGGGCACGTCACTGGTGATATGGGTGCGGTTGCCGTTTCCGTCCAGGGTGAATTGGTAGGCGGCAATGGCCTCTCCGCCTGAAGCGGTGAGATTGTCAAGGCCGGTGAGGCGGTTGGCATTGTCGTATGTATAGGTGATTACCGTCCCGTTGAACTGGGTCAGGGATTCAAGGCGGCCCCCGGGATCATAGTCGTAAACGGCGGTCCTGTCCATCCAGCCCGTAACGGTTTTCAGGCGATTCAGCGCGTCATAGGTGTAGGTTACGGTCTTGTTACCCGGATAGGTGAGTGTGGCAAGGTTGCCGGCTTCATCATAGGTATAGGCAACCGGGAACCCGTTGGCATCTGTTTTGGATACCGGGCGGTTGACGGCATCATAGTCAAAGGTTGTTGTGCCCAGGCTGTCCTGCATTTGGATGAGATTGTCCCGGGTGTCGTAGGTGTAGGTTGTGGGGGTTCCTGACGAAAAGGCAACGGTATCGGGCTTGCCGGAATCGGTGTACGTGTATGTCACCGTGTCGTTGTTCCGGTCGGTTATGGTGTTTATTTTACCGTCGTTGTAATAGGTGATGGAGACGGTGTTGGAAAACGGGTCTGTCCGGGTTTGAAGCAGTCCCCTGTCATCATAGGCAAAGGCGGTGGCGGACCCGCCCTGGTCGGTGAGGCCGGTCATGAGCCCGATGCTGTTATAGCTATAATCAACGGCAGGTGCCGAGGCGGTCTGGCTGGTATCCGGGTTGCCGTAATTGTCATAGGTCAGGGTCGTGACAATGCCCCGGCCGTCTGTTGAGGTATGGGGCAGGCCGTTGGCATGGAATGTGGCAGTGGTCTCAATGGCAATTCCTGGTTCGGGCCAGACCGTGGTCTTTTCCAGGTGGTGTTCGGTGGTGTAGTCGTTGTGCGTTACATGGCCCAGGTTGTCGGTGATATCCGTGAGCCGGAACTGGGCATCATAGGTGTTGAGGGTTTCTTCGCCCAGGGCATTGAGGGTCCGGACAAGGTTGTTGTTGCCGTCATATTCATAATTGGTGGTATTGCCCCTGGGGTCTGTTGCGGAAACAAGGTGATTCTGGCCGTCATAGGTAAAACCGGTGGTGTTGCCCAAGGCGTCTTCCGAAGCAATGCGCCGCTTTTTGCGGTCATAGCGGGAGATGGACCGGTTGCCTTGGCTGTCCTCTTCCACGCTCCGGTAGCCTGAATAGTAGAGGTGATAGGTGGCATCGCCGGCCTGGCGGGGCACGGTCTGGGTCATGACCCGGCCCAGGGCGTCATGGATGTTGATGACGGTGGTGATGCCTTCCGGGTTTTCCAGGGTTTCCAGTTTGTGGTCGTCAACATACCCGTAGTCCCAGACCTTGCCTTCGGGGTCGGTATATGAGGTGAGATTGCCGTCTGCATACCCGAACGAGACGCTGCGGCCGGCGGAATCGCTTACCGATGTGAGAAGATCCCCGGTATACCCCATGGTCAGAGTGTGGTTGAAGCTGTCGGAGACCGAGGATACTTTTTCGTTGGTGTAGGTAAACGCAACGGTGTTGCCGTCGGCATCGGTGATGGTACTGACGCGGTGGCCGGTATTGAATTGGATCACCCGGTCAAACCGCTCTTCCATCCGGTACTTTCCGCCGGTCAGGGTCAGGGTGGCGTTCACCCCGGGCGGTTTGGCAAAGGAGCCGTCCGGCAGGCGGATATAGGTGAGAAGATCTGATTCCAGGTGGAGGGACACGGCATTGTCAATGAGCTGGTCCATGCCCCATTTACCGATGAGGGATGAGGTTGCCCACGCTTTTACCCCGGGATCACCTGTCATAAGATCCAGGATCGCAAACGATGCCGCCATGATGGGCGCGGCATCGGTGGGCAGACGGTAACCCAGGCCGGCTTCGGAGTTTGAATGGACTTCTGCATAGAGATTGTAGTTGTGGGCCCAGCCAAACCCCAGGTCACCGTTTATATGGTGGTTGCCGCCAAAATAGGTTCTTTTGAAGGCCAGGCCCCCGGCACCGCCGGAGAGGGCAAGGTCCGTGTTGTTGTACATAAAATGGCCTGTGACCATGTCTACCGGGTCGCTGCTGGGGTCTCTTTTCTGGGTAAGATCCGAACTGGTCGCGGCATTGGCTTCTGCAGCCACCGGTGGAACATTGACCGGGACATTGCCGGCGGCATGCCCCCCGTAATAATCCCCGCCGATAATCATGCCGCAGCTTTTGGAAGTGCCGTCTTCGAAATATGATATGTATCCCTTGCCGGCCCATTCCTGCAGCCCGATCTGTCCGTTTTGGGGCAGAATCAAGAGTTTGCCTTGGGCAATGTCTGCTGCTAACCCGGTCTTATCATCATCACTGTATCCGGTAAGCTGGGATTCAACGGCAGCGTAGTTGGTATCGTCTACAAGAAAAATCTTATCCCCGCCGTTGTTGGCCAACTGCATCAGCTTGACCGTGGAGACTGCCGGACGGTTGACCTGCATCTGTTCAAGAACCCCGTGTTCCAGGGCGCTGTCCAGAAAATTGATCGCTTTAAACCAGGCGTCTGCAGCGTTGCTGTCCCCTGTTCTGGATGTACTTGCGTTTTGCTGGGCTTTAACGTCAATATAGTATCCTTGTTCCTGGGCCACGACACCGAATCGGTGATGACGGACGGACAGGATACCTGCAATTTCACTGAGAAGCCGATGGTTAAGATTGGTATCCCGCATCCAGGACATGCCCATGACGTTGAGGGTTTCGGTGAGCACCTGCCGGGAGTCGTCTGAAAATCCCGAGATCCTGTAACCGGACATTTTACGCTGGCGTTTGTCTAAAAGCCGCCCGCCGTGGCTGGAGCCAAAGTCGTATATAATGGTATAGTAATGGCCTGCTTGCCGCTTCATGGGATACTTGACAGGTCCCTGGTCCGCATATGTTCCGTTCTCCCCCGAATAGGGATGGTCTATGGTCAGGAACATATCATCCAGGTCCGTGCCGGTCACCGGTGCCGTCTCCTGGGCGATAAGGGTGTCGTCAAGCCAGAGCTGGGCCAGCGGGGTTTCAAGGGTTTGGCCGGAGAGGGAGAAGTCAATATAGCTTGCCCGTCCGTCATATGAAAAATGAACGCGCACGGATGCCGTATGGCTGCC
>JAKSBO010000313.1 GCA_022361095.1 Desulfobacterales bacterium
AACGATATGATTGGGTTTGCAAAAACTTTAAACCTTGATCTCGGCCGGTTCATCCAAAACCTTGACGCTGAAATATTTATGCCCGATGTAGACCAGGATCTGGCCGATGTTTCCACTTCCGGGGTGAATGCGACGCCCACCTTTATCATCAATGGCCGGCTGCACCCTGGCGTGCCGTCTTTTGATGAGTTTTCCGCGATGATTGACAAGGAACTTGCCGGCGGTACGGATTAGGGCAGTGGACCATGCCCCTTGTCCCTGAACGTGTTTCTCTTCCCAGCGCGTTTTTCTGCATCCGCCTCCAGGGCGCTCAACGCTTTTTGTTAATACCCTGTTTTGAAACGTTCAAGCCATTATTGCTTAGTCAGCTATGTGCAAATCAAAGGAAAAATTTGCACACCTTTTCAGATAATGTTAATGATTTCATCATTAAAAATTTACGGCTATCCCGGGCGATAAGTGAACAAGAACGATAAACGGAAACCACAGATCAACTTGTTATCTCAATATTAGAAACAATGAAGATAATCAACACATCCACCCCTTGGGAAAATGAGTATAAGCAATCCCGGCAAGCTCCGATTTATGAACAATTATGGAAAATATTACAGGAATTTCTGAAAAACAGTCATGGCAAATCAATCTTAGACTATGGTTGCGGAGATGGCAATTATTCAATTCTAATGCATAATATGGGGTTTAAAGTCATTGGAATAGATGTCTCATCAAACGCCATCGAAATTGCTGAAAATTCATGCAGCACTGAGAATTTAACTTTTCATATCGCGGATTCTGTGCCTGAAAAATTTCCCGAAAACTCATTTGATATCGTCATTATGTTAAATGTGCTTCATTGCTTATCCAATTGGAAAAGAGCAGAATTACTTGGGCAAACTCGAAGGGTACTTAAAAATAAAGGCCATTTTTTTGCAAGTGTGCTTTCTACCAATGATGAATCATATCCTCGGCATGAGTGGACAGAAGTTGAACCAAGCACTTTTGATGATGGTTCCGGTAAATTATTTCATTTTTTTTCACTTGAAGAAATCACCAATGAATTTGAATTCCTGAATATTTCACACATGGACATATTGGAAAATGTTCATCCGGAAGTTGGGAAAAAAAGTGCGTTGCATATTATCGCAGGACAAAATGAAAAGTAAAAATGAGCCAACGCGGTTTTTTCCGTGGAACGTAACAAGCCCCTTCCGCTGAAAATCGACGTTGTGTGAAAAGGAACTACAAGGGGGAGGCCATCGATTATCAGTGTCACCAATGGGACAATATCTCATTATCAATAGATTTCTCCATTTCAATTGATATCGATAGAATCATGGGGCTGTTGCCTTTTACAGCAAGATTTCTTGATTATGGATGCGGATATGGGAGAATATCCCGTTTGCTGAAAAACGCCGGATATTTCAACCTGATAGGGTATGATACGTCTATCGGCATGATAGAAAGAGGAAAAGCTGAGAATCCGGATTTAGACCTGCAGTACAATGAATCATATTCTCTGCCGCTGAAAAATGGAAGTTTCGATGCCGTTGTCCTTGCAGCCGTTTTGACAAGCCTCCCCACCAAGACATTGCGCGTGTTGGTATTAGAAGAAATAAAACGTGTTCTTAAACCCAACGGCATATTAATTTTATCAGAGTTTCTTCGTGATCGCCGGAGGGAATATGACAGGCACGGCTGCTTTGATAGTAAGCTTGGAATTCGGATGAAACATTTTCATGAATCAGAAATTAGTTCAATGCTTCAGGGCTGGGAAATTATTCATTTTAAAAGTATTAAAGCCGAATCAATTAATCGTTCTATTGTGCCGGCAGTGCATGTTATTGCACATTCGTCATTGGACAAGGCCCCAAGCCATTAAAGCGTTTTTTATCCCTGGGTGGAAAAGAACGATTGACTGTTGCCATTTTTTACAGGGGTGTTTAATCATTCCAACAATGGCAATTTTGAAAAGATATTATGCAGATCTGGTTAACATGAAAAGAATCATGTTATACAGTTCGAGGTTCAATCTTGAATGATATGCAGATCTGCTGCACATATTGTTATGTTTATTTGAGGATTAGGTAATGACGAAAAATCAACAGAAAACCCAAAGCTGTATTTGCGGTAAACAGGGATGCTGGTACGAGAAAGAACAACAAATCCCGGAATATTGCCAAGCGAATAAATTTTTTGATGAAATAGAGAACTCGAAACGGGAATATCAAAAACCCGGCAATAAGAATATTTATGAAGCAGCCTGTATTATTGGAGAGGAACGTGATGGGTTTAGATCGCGGATTGAAGAAGCTCTGCATTTTTCAAAGCATTTAAAGCTGACAAAGGTAGGTTTTGCAGCATGCACTGCCTTTGACAGTGAAATGGTTATCCTTAAAAAATTATTTAGCCAAGAAGGTTTGCAGGTCGTGTGTGCATCCTGTCAGATCGGGAGCGTTACCGCTGAAGAACGTGAGATCCCGGAATTGTCTGATTACGTGAACGCTACATGTAATCCAATCGCACAGGCCGAAATTCTTAATCGCGAACAGACGGAGCTCAATTTTATTGTCGGCCTGTGTTTAGGCCATGATATTCTATTTACCCGGTATTCCACAGCACCCGTTTCCACTCTAATTGTTAAAGACAGAATGACCGGGAACAATCCGGCTGCCGCATTATATGGTTACCATGCACGCCGATCTTTGTTTAAACTCCCACGCACTGGTAAAAAGAGGGTGTAAATTCCATATCCGTCACAATGCCCACCATGATTTCCACGGACTACATTGAGGTTGCTGTTGCCCTGCCTGTAAACCAGACTTATGTTTACGGGCTTCCGGAAAAGTTCCGGGCTGATGCCTGTCCGGGAATGCGTGTTTTGGTGCCCTTTGGGCGGCGCAGGATTACCGGCTACATCCTGGAAGGGAAAAAGGAGATCGGGCCGTATCAGACCAAAGATGTACTGGATCTGCTGGATGACCATCCCCTGTTTCCCGAATCCGACATTGCTTTTTTTAAATGGGTGGCTGCATATTATATCCATCCTTTAGGAGAGACCATCAAGGCGGCCATGCCTGGGGGCCTTTCCTGTATGGATGTCACCTGCGCATTTGTCACGGTGAAGGGGGCAAAGGCCCTTGACGCCGGAGATCTGCCCCATGAAGAGGCCGGGATTCTGGGGCTGACTGCTGAAAAGGATGGGGTCTCCTTAAAATCCCTTGCCCGCCGGAACCCTGCCGGGGTGGCTGTTTTGCGCCGGCTGGAAAAAAAAGATTTTGTGCAGGTCTCCGCCGTACTTCAAAAGGAGACCGCCGGGATAAAAACGGAAAAGTTCATTTCCCTGCCGGAACAAACGCCGGGCCGGCAGATCCGGATGTCGGCCAAACGTCAAAAAATTCTTTCTATTGTCCGGGACACAGGAGACATTTCTTTAACAAGCCTTAAGCGGCATGTGCCCACGGCACCCAATTTGATTAAGCCCCTGGCCGAGGCCGGGTGGCTGAAGGTGGTCAGCCGCCGGGTGTTCAGAGACCCTTTCGGGGACCCGGTGGCACCGGATACCCCGCCTGAACTTACCCATGAACAGGCCGCCGTTGTAAAAGAGATCCAGGACCGTGCCCATGCGTTTGCGCCCTGCCTGCTGGTGGGGGTGACCGGATCAGGCAAGACCGAAGTCTATATGCGCCTGGTGGCGGATGCCGTGGAAAAGGGCAGGGGGGCCATTGTTCTGGTGCCCGAAATTTCCCTCATTTCCCAGACCGAACGGCGTTTCCGCGCACGGTTCGGCGATAAAATTGCGGTGATCCACTCCATGCTTTCCCAGGGCGAGCGCCTGGATCAATGGCGGAAAATCAGCCTTGGCAAGGTGGATATCGTCATTGGCGCAAGGTCTGCTGTTTTTGCCCCCATCCGGGAGATCGGCATAATCATTGTGGATGAGGAGCATGACTACTCTTATAAACAGGAATCGGGCCTGCGGTATAATGCCCGGGACCTTGCCGTGGTCCGGGCGAAAATGCACAACTGCCCTGTGGTGCTGGGCTCAGCCACGCCTTCGGTGCAGTCCTGCCGGAATGCGGCGGCCGAAAAATTTTTCAAGCTGGAACTGACCCGGCGGGTGAACAGCCAAACCCTGCCGGACATCACCCTGGTGGATATGAAAAAGTACCAGGGCACCTGGGGAACGGACAGTATCATTACCCCGGAGCTTGGCCGGGGCATCCGTGCCTGTCTTGAAAAGGGCAACCAGGCCTTGATTTTTTTAAACCGCAGGGGGTTTTCCACCTTTCCGGTCTGCGCTTCCTGCGGCAAGACCCTGGGCTGTCCCCATTGCGACGTGACCATGATTTTCCACAAAGGTGCGGATCATTATAAGTGCCATTTGTGCGGTCATATTTTTACCGCTGATATTCGGTGCCCTGACTGCAGCACCGGCAAAATCAGGAATCTGGGGTTTGGCACGGAGAAGATTGAAGCCATGCTGAAATCCCTGTTTCCCGATGCCCGGGTGGCCCGGATGGACCAGGATTCCACGGCCAGAAAGGGCAGCACCCTGGCCATCTTGCGCCAGATTCGCAACCGCACCGTGGATATTATCGTAGGTACCCAGATGCTGGCCAAGGGGCACGATTTTCCGGCCATTACCCTGGTGGGGGTGGTCTGTGCGGATTTAAGTTTAAGTTTGCCCGATTTTCGGGCAAGTGAACGCACCTTTCAACTGCTGGCGCAAGTTGCGGGCCGGGCCGGGCGGGGGGAGGAACCGGGCCGGGTGATTATGCAGACCTTTAATCCGGATCACTTCACCATTAAAGCCGCCCAAAATCAGGATTACCTTGAATTCTTCAACCAGGAAACACCCTTTAGAAAAGCACTGATGTATCCGCCGTTCTCCCGGATGATCCAGCTTAAGATTTCCGGGAAAAATGCAGAGAAAACCAAGGCGCATGCCCAGCGCGTGGCAGATACCCTTGGGCGGTTCAACACCCTGGCGCCCAAAGCCCAGATCCTGGGGCCCATTGAAGCGGCCATCCAGAAAATTTCCGCCCGTTATCGATGGCAGATTCTTTTAAAGGGAGCCTCCTCGGGTAATCTCAGCAGGATGGTATCTGCCATGGTCCGGGACCCTGCCATTCAAAAGGTTTCGTCCGTGTCCATTTCCGTTGATGTGGATCCTTATTCCATGCTTTGATAAGTTATTTTTATTACTTTTGGGTTTAAAAATTAAAAAGTAATGAAAATTATTTGACATAAAAAGTTTTTGTCGTACCTTTATCCCGTATACAATAAACCAACGGAGGTAAGACATGAGCCATATCATCGGAATCGATCTGGGTACCACAAACTCCTGCGTATCCATACTCGAAAACAGTAAACCAATTGTGATAACCAACCCCGAAGGGGGCAGAACCACGCCATCGGTGGTGGCGGTAACCCAAAGCGGGGAGCGTCTGGTGGGGCAGGCAGCCCGGCGCCAGGCCGTCACCAACCCGGAAAATACGGTGTTTGGTGTTAAACGCTTGATCGGGCGGCATTTTGACTCTCCTGAAGTTCAGGCGGATCTCCCCATTCTTCCTTATAAGATAAAGCAGGCCGACAACGGCGGGGTGGCTGTTCAGATGAACGGCAAGGGCCATACCCCGGCGGAGATCTCCTCTTTTATTCTGGCCAACATCAAAAAAACGGCCGAAGAATATCTTGGGGAAAAGGTGACCGACGCCGTGATCACGGTGCCGGCCTACTTTAACGACAGCCAGCGCCAGGCCACAAAGGATGCCGGGAAAATTGCCGGGCTCAATGTGCTTCGCATCATCAACGAGCCCACAGCCGCATCCCTGGCCTTTGGGCTGGAGAAAAAGGATGAACAGAAGATCGCCGTATTTGATCTTGGGGGCGGTACCTTTGACATCTCCATCCTGGAGCTTGGCGACGGGGTATTTGAAGTCAAGGCCACCAACGGCGATACCCATCTGGGCGGAGAGGATTTTGACCTGCAGATCGTCAACTTTCTGGCCGATGAGTTCAAAAAAGACCAGGCCATTGATCTGCGAAATGATGCCATGGCGCTTCAGCGGCTCAAAGAGGCGGCGGAAAAGGCGAAGCAGGAACTCTCCGCTTCTTTGGAAACAGAGGTTAATCTCCCCTTTATTACCGCAGACGGCTCGGGGCCGAAACATCTGAATATCAAGCTGACCCGGGCCAAAGTCGAGCGTCTGGCGGCCGAACTGCTGGACCGGCTGGAAGGGCCGTGTGCCACTGCTGTTAAAGATGCAGGACTTAAATTCAGCGACATCGACAAGGTGATCCTTGTGGGCGGCATGACCCGGATGCCGGCGGTTCAGTCCAGGGTGGAAAAGATCTTTGGCAAACCGTCGGACAAAGGGGTAAATCCGGATGAAGTGGTGGCATTGGGTGCCGCCATCCAGGGCGGAATACTCAAAGGGGATCTGGAAGACGTGCTGCTGCTGGATGTTACGCCCCTGTCCCTGGGGATCGAAACCCTGGGCGGTGTAATGACAAGGCTGATCGAGAAAAATACCACCATCCCGGTGCAGAAAAGTGAAGTCTTTTCCACGGCGGAAGACAATCAGCCGGCGGTTACCATACATGTGCTCCAGGGTGAGCGGGAGATGGCCTCGGACAACAAACTGCTTGGCCGGTTTGAGTTGACCGGTATTGCCGCAGCACCCAGGGGTACGCCCCAGATTGAGGTAACCTTTGACATTGATGCCAATGGCATTGTCAACGTCTCTGCCAAAGACAAGGCAACGGGCAAGGCGCAGTCCATCCGGATCACGTCTTCCTCAGGACTTTCCAGGGAAGAGATTGATATGCTGGTTAAAGATGCCCAGCTTCATGCAGACGAGGACAAACGTAAAAAAGCGCTGGTAACGGCTCGAAACCAGGCCGATCAATTGATCTACCAGGCTGAAAAAATAATCGCCGGCTCACAGGTTCCTGTGGATGCAGATACCCGGGGCCGTTTGGAAGGATTGTCCAATGATTTGAAAGAGGCGGTTAAGTCGGACGATGTAAACCGGATAAACACGGCGGCTGAGCGCCTGAACCAGGCCCTGGGCACCATGAGCCAGGCCGCCAATGCCCAGGGGCCGTCTCCAGGTCACAGCGAAAATGCCGGGAATACAGCGTCCCGGGATGATGACGACATCATTGATGCTGAATATTCAGATGTCGCTTAATGGTTAATTGCCACCATGGGCTGTTCCGGGCCATCACCGTCCAGAGCAGCCCATCTTTAAAGAAGGAGTATAGCCGATATCTGTTTTTTCTGCCGCATAGCGGCTTCGTTCAACAAATGCATGAACACGGATGTAACGCATCTACTCGAAATTATAGATGGTATTGTAGACAGGGAGATTAAATTTTCTCCTGCGAAACTTTCGTTACATTCTTGTTTTTTCTTCATTTCTAATATAAACATTTAATACATATTTTGTTTCGGTGCTTTTCATCTAAATGAAGGGCACAAGAGGGAATCCCGTGGAAATCGGGAACGGACCCGCCGCTGTGACCGGGGAC
>JAKSBO010000100.1 GCA_022361095.1 Desulfobacterales bacterium
CTTCATAAGTAAATTGACCTTATCAAAAATATGTTTTGTTTAATCCCTATTTGATAAATGCATCCGGATCTTTGGGATTAAACGCATCAAGGGGGGGACGATCATCCAGTGTGAGACCCGCCCGCCAGTCAAACATCTCCTGGCAGTCCTTTTCCAGTTTTTTGGTGAACGCTCTCATATTGATTCCCATGGGGCAGGCCCTCTCGCAAGCTCCGCAATCGGTGCATCTTCCGGCACAATGATAGGCGCGCAGAAAATGGAAGGTCCGGGTATCCGTGGGATCATCGCCTTTGCCCACCCACTGGGGTTTGGATTCATCCACAAAACAGGTCGGGCAATAGCAGAGCGGACACGCATTGCGGCAGGCATAACAGCGAATGCAATTGGAGAGCAGGTCTTCAAAATGCCGCCACTTCTCATCTGTGGACATCTCTTCGATTTTGCGCACATCTTCGTACCTGTCCACATCGGTCAGTTCGGGGACTTCCGGTGCCACCAGTTCATCATAGATCACGGGATTGCGGTGGGCACAGACGGCGCAGTTCTTTTGGAGAATCTCATCTTTGCCAAAAGATTTTTCAGCATCTTTGCCTTTAACGACAACGGTGTCTCCCTGTTCAACCACATCGACAACTTCAAAATCCGCGATGTGGTTTACTTTTTTGCGGTCAATCATTCCCGTGCAGGGCACGCCCAGGATGACCAGTTGATCCCGCTTGATCTTGTTTTCGATAATATGGTTGGTGATGTTCCGTGAATCGCACCCTTTGGCCACAACCGCAATCTTTTCCTTGCGGTCGGTCAAATAGGTGGTCAGGTTGATGCCGCAATTACTGTCCCACACCAGGTTTTTAACGTCATCCGGGGTTTTGGCCATGTACGGCTCATTTGACATGGGCAAGGTGCCTTTTTGGAAACCAATGACCATGTCCACTTTTTTTTCTTCCAGAAGCGTCAAGGACAACGCTCTGATTCTCTCTGTATACTCTAACATGTTGGTTCCTCTATCCGGCTTTCTTTACAAATTTGTTTATGGGCCCCAGAGCCTTTACGGATTCGGTTACCGAGTGAACCACATCGATAAACTTGCCGGCCTCTGCAGATGAGATCCATGAAAAATGAAGTCTGTCCCGCTCAATCCCCATGTGCTCCATCATGTTGGCCAGTAATACGAACTTCCGGCGTGCAAAATAATTACCTTCCAGGTAATGGCAGTCTCCGGGGTGTCAGCCGGAGACCCAGATGCCGTCGGCACCCTTCATAAAGGCGGAAAGTATGAACTTTGGAGACATCCTGCCGGAGCAGGGAATGCGAACGACCCGGATATTGGAGGGATACTGCATCCGGCTCACCCCGGCCAGGTCGGCGGCCCCGTAACTGCACCAGTTGCAGAGAAACGCTATGATTTTTGGTTCCCAATCTGACATTGTCTTTTTTTCTCCTTCACGTATGGAATTTTGGGGCGATGAGAGCCGTTTTATTAGGATGGCCTTGATCGCCCAATTTTATTTATGAAGCGGGTTAAATCGCATCAATCATTGCAAATATCTGGTCATTATCATAACCGTTGAGGCGGATCGCACCTGAGCGGCAGGAGGATACGCACAGTCCGCAGCCTTTGCACAGGGCGGAATTGATTTCGGCCTTTCCTGCAAATCTTCCTTCTTCCATGAAAGACGGTGCTGAGTAGGGACAGATCGATACACACGTCCCGCAGTTGCTGCAGGCCATGGGATCAATTGATGCCACCTCGCCGTTTGTGGTTACCGTGCCTTGGGCCAGCAACGCCACCGCCCTGGACGCCGCCGCTTTCCCCTGGGCCACTGCTTCATCAATGGGCTTGGGATAATGGGCAAGGCCTGACAGGAATACCCCGTCGGTTGCAAATTCCGAGGGTCCCAGCTTGGCGTGTCTTTCAATGAAGAAATCTTCATCGTTCATGGGGACCTTGAAGAATTGTGCCAATTGTTCTTCTTTGTTCGGAACAATGGCCGTGGCCAGTGTCAGGATGTCCGCTTCAATCTCCACCGGTTGCCCCAGAACATGGTCAATGGTTTTGATTGTTACGTAATCGTCTCCAACCGTAACCGTGGGTTTATTGTCAACGGAATAACGCATGAAAATAACCCCCGCCCTCCTGGCTTCGATGTACTTTGTTTCACGTTCACCGTAGGTCCTGATATCCCTATACAGGATAATCACGGTGGCGTGGGGGTTGCGTTTTTTGATTTCCAAGGCACTTTCCACCGAATGGGTACAGCATACCCTGGAACAATAGGGTCTGTCCGGTTCCCTGGAGCCCACGCACTGGATAAAGACCGCACACGCAACAGCGTTCACCATGGGATCATCGGTCACCATTTTTTGATCCAGGTCCAGGCTGGTGAGCACTCTTGGGCTTTGGCCGTAGGCATATTCACTGGGTTTGTATTCCGCTGCGCCGGTGGATATGTTGGCGATGCCGTGCTCAACCACCTCTTCCCCATCTTTAGACGTAATGACGGATTTGAAATTACCCACAAATCCATTTACGTCTGAGATGGTACTGCCCAGATGGATGTTGATGTTCTCTTCAGCGGAGACCTGCTCAACCATCTCTTTGAGCATTTCCTGGATATCTTCGCCTTTCCAGGTTTTATAGAGATTGAGGGCCTGGCCGCCCAGACGGTCTTCCTTTTCAACCAGATGGGTATAGTACCCCTGCCTTGCCAGACTCAAGGCTGTGGACATACCGGCAATGCCGCCGCCCACAACCAGCGCATGCTGGTCCACATCCAGTTTGGCCTCCTGAAGCGGCGCTTTCAGACCGACTTTGGTAACGGACATGCGAATCAGCTCTTTGGCTTTTTCCGTGGCCAGATTAGGGTTGGACTTGTGAACCCAGGAGACATGGTTTCTGATATTCACCATCTCAAACAGGTACTTATTCAATCCGGCGTTAATCAAGGTTTCCTGGAACAGCGGTTCGTGGGTTTTCGGCGTACAGGCCGCCACGACAATCCGGTTCAGGTTATGTTCCTTGATAATTTCGGTCATCTTTGACTGGGTATCCTGGGAGCAGGAGTAGAGATTGCTTTCCACATATTCCACAAAGGGCAGGGTCTTGGCATACTCATTAACGGCCTGAACATCCACAACCCCGGCAATATTGGCCCCGCAGTGGCAGACAAATGCACCGATTCTGGGACGTTCGCCGATCACGTCAATTTCCGGAACAACCTCCTTGGTTTTTGTCAACGTGTTCCGTGCAGAGGCCAGGATTTCGCCCGCTGCCGTGGCAGCGGCACTGGCATCCACAACAGCCTGGGGAATGTCTTTGGGTCCCTGGAATGCACCACATACAAAAACCCCCGGCCGTGTTGTCTGCACAGGGTTCATGGATGTGGTCCGGGCAAAGTTGCCCGGGGTCAGGCCAATGTCGAATTTTGCCGCCAGCTCCAGGAGCTCCGGAGATGTTTCCAGACCCACGGACAGGACAATCATATCCATGGTATCCATAATCATCTGCCCGTCTTCACTCACATAGCTGATCTCCAGGTCTCCTGCATCTCCCACGGGTTTGATGGTATGAACACGGGATCTGATAAAATTGACGCCATGCTTGTCCCGGGCTTCGGTGTAGTATTTTTCAAACTCTTTGCCGAATGTTCTCATGTCCATGTAGAAGATGGAGACATCCAGGTCCGGATCATGCTCCTTGGCGATCACCGCTTCCTTGATGGCATACATGCAGCACACCGATGAACAGTGGGCATTGTCGCAACGGTTGGTCTCGCGTGAGCCCACGCACTGGAACCAGGCGATTTTTTTAGGCGCCTTATGGTCTGACGGGCGTATCACATGCCCTTCGGTGGGGCCGGAAGCAGACAATAATCGTTCAAATTGCAATGATGTGACAACATTGGGGTGGGTGCCGAATCCGTAAAAATCGAGTTTGCCCGGATCATAGGGTGAAAAGCCCGAAGCAATGACAACAGAGCCTACATTCAGCGGCACTTCACAATCTTTTTCCTTGTGGGTATCCAAGGTCAGGGCGCCTGCGCCGCAAGCCTTCACACACTCCAGGCACTCACAGCAAACCATGCAGTTGATGCATTTACCGGCTTCCTGTTTTGCCTGTTCTTCGGTGAAGCCCAGTTCAACTTCGGTAAACCCGGATTTACGTTGGGCCATGGGGATACGCGCCATGTGGGACCGGTCCACTTTTTTGGCCTTTTGGGGGACGGCATTGAAATCCTGCTGGGGGATTTCAAGTTTTTCCCGGCCCGCCTTCATATCCTCGCCTTTGAGGTAGCGCGCAATGGAGATGGCCGCTTCCCGGCCCGCCCCGACAGCGGCGATGGCAATGGATGCGCCTGTCTGGGCATCACCGCCGGCAAAAACGCCTTCACGGGAGGTCTGGTAGGTGATGGGGTCTACGTCGAAATCACCCCATTTGTTGAGTTCAATCCCGTCTTCTTCCTTGAGAAAGGACGCATCGGTTCTTTGACCGATTGCGGGGATCAGCACGTCTGCCTCCACAATAAACTCACTGCCTTCAACGGGAACCGGTCTTCTTCTGCCGCTCTTGTCAGGCGCGCCAAGCTCCATTTGAATGCACTTTACGCCTGTCAGCCTGCCGTTCTCCGCAACAACTTCGATGGGCGCTCTGAGGAATTGAATATCCACATCCTCTTCTTTGGCATCTTCAATCTCTTCGTCACGCGCCGGCATTTCAGCTTCGGTTCTTCGATAGAGCATACTGACTTTGTCTGCGCCCATCCTGAGCGCTGTTCTTGCCGCATCAATGGCAACGTCGCCGCCACCGACAACGGCCACGTTGCCTTTAACTTCCGTCATGTCGCCCAGGGCGGCATCCCTGAGGAACTTAACACCCGGAATAACCCCTTGGACCTCCTCTTCTCCGGCAATGCCCAGTTTCATATCACTGTGACAGCCAACACCGAAGAAAATCGATTTGAAGCCGTCTTTGGTAAGGCTGTCCACCGTGATGTCTTTGCCCATGACGGTGTTATATTTGATTTTAACGCCCAGCTTTTGGATCCAGGCAATCTCTTTTTCAAGAACCGAAGGCGGCAGTCTGTAATCAGGGATTCCGACTCTCAACATACCGCCGCCCACGGGCAGGGCTTCGAAAATGGTGACGTTAAAGCCTTCCAGGGCAAGAAAGTAGGCTGCGGTCAGTCCGGCGGGACCGGCACCGATGATGGCCACTTTTTC
>JAKSBO010001113.1 GCA_022361095.1 Desulfobacterales bacterium
GCTTGCCATCGATCTTGAGAAGGAAAATCAAATTAGTAATTTGTCCGAAGCAATTATGCTTGGGCCTCCTTCGGAATACGATATTCGAGCGGGAAAGGAAAGAACAGAGGAATATCTAAAACGGATTGGGCAAAAAAGTTTAGGCCCTGAGTATGCATGGAGGCTGGAGGCTTACGGTATAGGGCATGGACTAGGTTTGATTTTGGCAGCGGCACAAGAAGATGGTGTAGAACCATTTCTAAGTCACCCCAATTTCCGAGACAATCAATCAACACATAATTATTCTTTCTATAAGCGCGATCTGTCGCTCGGATTTGCTCTTGAGGATAAACCCCAAAGCCCAGAAACAGCAATTGAAATTGAAGCAGCTTTAAAAGATGCATCCAGGTTGCTCAAAAGCCCTGAGCCAATAGTGCTTTCCGAAGTGGCTTTCTATCTTGAGCAAAAGGAAAGAATTGAGTCAATTACAGGAATTATCACGGCATCCAAAGATTTGGAGTCAAGAAATAAAGATATTGGAATAATAGCCGGAAAGTATGCTGGAACTTTAATCGCAGACGGAACTGTCTTCGGAGGTATACCAGTAACGACCACATTAATATCTCTGTATGATGTGGGCACCAGATATTTCAAGACAAAGAAAAAATCGGGGGGACTCCGTACTTAATGTTACATCATTATGTAAGGATGTCCCCCGATTTCCAAAGCAACCTCCATGCCCGCTCTATAGACAGTGAACGATTTAACAAAACAGGCGATGACTATGTCTATGACCAGTCGCTATTGTTTAAATTTTATGAACCCCAATATATTGTGCCTGGTCTTATTTCGAAAAAGTGGGGGCTAATACCATTAATCCGGGGTTTTGATTTACTTCATTCTCAATGATATCGTTTGTATCG
The DNA here is from genome assembly GCA_022361095.1 of Desulfobacterales bacterium. Classification (GTDB taxonomy): domain Bacteria; phylum Desulfobacterota; class Desulfobacteria; order Desulfobacterales; family Desulfobacteraceae; genus Desulfobacter. Next base: position 903 of record JAKSBO010001113.1, read on the forward strand.
TCGAACTTTTAATACTTTTTGAATAATGCAAGAATCCTTGACTTTAGCAGAGAAAGCTAAACTATGTATAATCTTAATTATTGCAATAGGTGGCATGATATGAGTATTTTTTAGATTAATCGTTTTTATCCTAACCTTTCGAACTCTTGTTGGATTTGATTTTTTTATTTTTTCGAGGTGAAACAATGGCTAAATTACAAAAAATTGTAATCGATAAGACACATATTGATGACTATATTAATAATACTTCTGACTTTACATTTGAAATTAAAACTCTAAAAGAACTTGTAACTCTTGGATTTGAGTGTGAACACGGTGGTACCTATGAGGACCCCATAACCAAAAAAACTAGAGAATTTGATATCCGAGCGTCTAAAAGGCTCATTAATCTTGAGGAATTCAAACTTGATATTTGTCTGAGTGTTGAATGTAAAAATATTCGGAACAATCACCCTTTGGTTATTCAATCTGTGAAAAGACTTGAAAATGAATCTTATATGGATTTGGTTTGGTCTAATTATACTTTTCATAGCCTAACTTATATAAGTACTTATGGCTATAACATACCAATATATGGGGATGATTCTCCATACCCTGTTGGAGGGGCAACAGGGAAATCGTGCGACCAAGTAGGGATGAATAATAATAACGAGATCGTGGCAAATGATAGCAGTGTTTTTGATAAGATAAGCCAATCGATTAATGCGGCCTACTCTTTATTGAAAAACGCGCATTATGCTTCAGATGATAAAGACCACATATTTATTACTTTAGTGCTACCTATACTTGTAGTACCTGATGATAGGTTATGGAATGTTACCTATGATGTTGATGGGAATATTATTAGTGAACCTTCTAAGATTCCCAATTGCGAATACTATATTGATAAAAGCTGGCTTTTGGGTGGAGAACGGGAGAGGAAAACCAGGTATAATCTCTCTCATCTTGAAATTGTCCAATTAGGACATTTGGAACAATTGATAAAAAAATATACCGATTTGGAAATATTATCTGACAAAAATCTTTTGGAGGAGGCTTTCTGCGAGAAGGCTTTCGATTAGGGAGCCTGAAACTAATGGTCTTCTACAATTTGAATTCTGATTTTTGAGGATGAGCCGACCCCAGATTATGTCTATTTGTGGACACAAGCATTTATTGAAAGGAGTGTTGCCTACTTTTGTTATTGATGATGTCAGATTCAAATCTTATTAACGTATAAAATGGGCATGGCCTAAACCTAAATGCCTATCCCGAGTCGCGACAATTCGCAAACAGAACTTCTAAACTTCGCGTTTGAGGTCATGATTACCCTAAAATTCCGGAAATATTTTCAACGGCCTGGGCCAATCCGTTTCCCCGGGCATCTCCGGCACGCCAGAACTGGTGATCATAATGACGCTCAAAGGGAACCACAATATGTTTTTCCGTCTGTCCGCCCCCTTCGGCCACGGCATTGTATCCGGCGCCGCTGTATACCCGGTGCGCTTTTGCATAAAGAAGAGAGGCCGGGAAATAATCAACGCTGCCGGGCGCATCATCCTGGCCGGCCAGATAGGGGTTGATGACAACCAGCTTGCCCGTGCCCGCTGTAAGGATTGCCGTCTTTGCCCATGCAACAGGGATAAATTTTTCCGTCCGCATCCACAAACACGTTGAACCAGGGGGCATAGCACACCCGGCTGCCGCAGTCCTTTAAAAAAAGCAGACCGGTTTTGGCCATGCAGGTCTGACGGTTGCGATAATCATCTTCCATAGGGTTTTCCCCTTTATCCTGCGGGATTCAGCATGGTGCACAACTTCATGAACATATCCACCTGGGCGCCAAAACGGGAAAGAACCGGACCATGTCCGCTTTCAAGGGCCCTGAGCATAGACGCCATATGGCTTGAAGCCCCCTTGGGGCGGGGGAAAACCTCAAAGGCAATATACACCGATCGCGGTGTTTGCATGCATATTTTCCTTTATTTCCATTTGAGATGCCCCACAGGCAGAATAAGGCGCTACGGACATGTGTCAGCAAGAAGGCAATTATAGCAATCAGGGTATATTGCGTCCATAACTAATCGCCGGGTTGACATATGCGTCCCTTAATCCGTTATTCTGTCCGGCAGGTGCAATAAAATCATTGCGCCCTATCCATCCGTAACCGTATTGATATACACATCTAAAACGAGTTCCATACAATCAGGCAACAGACCTTATGACGCGAAACACCTTTAATTTCAAAATATTAACTTTTTTATGCAAAGAGAGCCCATCCCCATATATATCCTGGCATGCTTATGGCATAAACCAGGGCCTGGAATACAAAATAAGATATCCCGGGCCATGGTTCCGGGGCAATAACAGGTCTTCAGGGAGAACGAATATGACCAAAGAATCGGTTTTCAGTATCTGCGGCATGTGTACGGTACGCTGCCCCATTCAAGTAGACGTGGAAAACGGCCAGGTGGGATTTATTTCAGGCAATCCCCATGTACCGGCCATGAAAGGGGCGGTTTGCCCGAGAGGTGCGGCAGGGACGGCCCTTCTCCACGACAGCGAACGGCCCCAGACACCTTTAATCAGGACCGGGGAACGCGGGGAAGGCAAATGGCGCAAAGCCACCTGGGAAGAAGCACTGGATTATGTGGCGGACAAGCTCAACCGGGTGAAAGATGAATACGGGGCCCGGGCCATCTCATTTTCCGACAGGGGCGGGCCGTTCAGGGACATGCACCGGGCCTTTCTTAAAGGGCTTGGCACCCCGAACTACAACAATCACGACTCCTCCTGTGCCAGAAACGTCCAGCATTCAGCGCTCTCCTTGACCGGCATGGGCCGAAAAGCCGTTGCCTACGACTTAAAAAATTCAAAACATGTGGTGCTCCAGTTCAGAAATATTTTTGAAGCGGTGAGTGTCCAGGAGGTCAACGACCTTATGGATAGCATGGAAAACGGATGCAAACTCACGGTGATCGATATCCGGGCCAACATCTCCGCAGCCAAAGCCAGCCGGTTTATGATGATCCGGCCGGGAACCGATTATGCCTTTAACCTGGCAGTTATCCATGAACTGATCAACAAGCGGCTGTATGATGAACGGTTTGTCAGCCGCTATGTGGAAGGGTTCAAGGCACTTGAACAATTTGTAACCCCTTATACGCCGGAATGGGCTGAAAAAGAGACCGGCATTGAAGCCAAAACACTGCGCAGCTTTGTGGCGGAACTGGCGGGTGCGGCACCCTCGGTGATCTGGCATCCGGGCTGGATGGCGGCAAGATACAAAGACTCTTTTTATATCTGCCGCTCCATCTATATTATCAATGCGCTTTTGGGCAGTTATGGGGCCAAAGGCGGCCTGCCTTTTGTATCAAAGCCGGGGGATGTGGGTGTAAACGGTTTGAAATCGTTCATGGATCTCTATCCCAAACCCGAGGAAAAACGGGCTGACGGTGTGGGCTGGAAATATACCCATTTTGAAAATGGCCCCGGCCTGGCCCATTTGCTGTTCAAAGCCATTGAAGAACAGGAACCATACCCCGTAAAGGCCTATATTGCCTACCGCCATGATCCGCTCATGGGGTATCCGGACCCGGACCGGCTGCGCCGGATGTGGGATAAGCTGGACCTGCTCGTCTCGGTGACGTTTTCATGGTCGGACACGGCCTGGCATTCGGATGTGGTCCTGCCGCTTTCCACCTACCTTGAACGCGAAAGCCTCATCGCCGCAAAAAATGACCTCAAGCCCTACTTTTTTGTCCGGAAACGGTCAGTGCAGCCCAGGTACGACTCTTTGGCAGACTGGGAAATCATCTCGGGCCTTGCCCGCCGCATGGCCCTGCCGGAACTGGTTTTTGACCGGGTGGAAGACCTGTGGAATTTCCAGCTCAAAGATACCGGCATTGCCATTGAGGACTTCAATGCCAAGGGGGTGGTGAATCTGGCTGAGGCGCCAATTTATAAAAACTTTGACGACTACGCATTCAAAACCGATTCCGGTAAAATTGAGATCCTTTCCAAAAACCTGGAAGAGAATGGCCAACCCTCTTTGAAGCCTTATGAGCCGCCGGCATCCCCAAAAGAGGGCGAGTTCCGGATGACATTCGGCCGATGCGCCCTCCACACCCAGGGCCACACCGTAAACAACCCCATGTTAAATGAACAGATGCCGGAAAACACCTTGTGGATCAATACAGCAGAAGCCAAAAAACTGAACATCTCGGACAGGGACATTGTCACCGTCAGCCAGAACGGTTACTCCGAAACCATCCGGGCCCAGGTCACGGACCATATCCACCCGGAAGCCGTATTTGTCATCCATGGATTCGGCCATCGCATCAAAGCCGAAAGCCGGGCATTCGGCAAAGGGCTTGCCGACAACAAATTTATGGCAGGCGGCATGGAGATCTGGGATAAGGCTGGCGGCGCCATTGCCTACCAGGAGCACTTTGTCACAATATCCAAGGGGTAACCTGATTGTTCCCCCCACCCTATGACACCGGGATACCGCAATAAAAAACTTGCACTGCAATTTTTTTATTGCGTATCAACCGGCAACACCCGGTCAAAAGCCCCTGACGATAATTGAAAAAGGACATAATTACCTTATCAATTCAGGATATTAAACAAAGAACACAGATCAACTTAGCCATGGCATGTTTATGGCAAAGTTCTCAAATATAAGAATGATATTAACACGTGTCACGCCAGACACCGGAGGCCCCATGAGTCAATATTACCTGTTTCAGGATACCAGAAAATGCATCGGATGCCATACC
>JAKSBO010000014.1 GCA_022361095.1 Desulfobacterales bacterium
TAGAGTCGATGATGTGTTTTCGTGACTGCTGACGTTTTAATAAGCTTATATTGCAGGTTAACTTGTGTTTGTGATATATGTATAACATTAAAGAAAACGCCTTGTCCTGTGAGCTCTTGGTGAGAATTAAAACCAATATCAGATGTGATTGTATGGGTTATGCCACGGTTGAGCAGCGTAACTGGCTGTTTAACTGGACTGACGCTGTTCTTGAAAAGCTGTCCATTTGTATTTGATATCGGGTCTGGATTATTTAAATGCTTAAACTCATACCCCTTGGGGGGCTTGGCGAAATAGGCCTGAACATGATGGTGGTGGAGTATGATGAGGTCATCTTCATCATTGACGCAGGCATCATGTTCCCCGAAGACCATATGCTGGGGGTGGATATTGTTATCCCGGCCATGGATTACCTTCGGGAGAATATGGATAAAATCGAAGGCATTATCCTGACCCATGCCCATGAAGACCACATCGGGGCGTTACCCTATCTTTTGCGCGAAATTCGACTGCCGGTATACGGCACTGCCTTTACCCTGGAAATTGTACGCAACAAACTCATTGAGTTTGATCTTATCAGCCACGTGGATCTCAATCTGGTCAACCCGGGAGAGGTGCTGACCATTGAGCCCTTTGACATTGAGTTTATCCGGGTCAGCCATTCCACCATTGACGGTGTGGGGATGGCCATCACAACGCCCGAAGGGGTGGTGGTTCACACCGGGGATTTCCGAATCAGCCACTCCGCGGACGTTATGAAGAATACCGATATCTCAAGTTTCGCCCGGTTTGGTGAGAAGGGTGTCATGGCATTGCTTTCCGATTCCACCAATGTGGAATCGGAAGGCTATGCCATGTCCGAGCAGGAGGTGGCAAAAAATCTGGGAGAGCTGGTTGAAGCCTCTCCCGGGCGCGTGATTGTTGCCCTTTTTGCTTCCAATGTGTTCAGAATCCAGCAGGTGATTGATATTGCCAGGCATAATAACCGCCGGGTCATATTTAACGGCCGCAGCATGGAGCAGATTACGGATGTGGCCATGCGTTTAGGCTATCTTAAGTGCCCCCCGGGGCTGGTGGTGGATATCAAACAGATCCATAAACTTGAAGACCATGAAGTGGTTATCATCACCACCGGCAGCCAGGGTGAACCCATGTCTGCCTTGGCCCGCATGGCCTCGGGCATTCACAAGCACATTAATGTCCGCAAAGGGGATACTGTCCTTTTATCAAGCAAGCATATTCCGGGTAATGAAAAAGCCATTGCCGGCATTATCAACAAGCTCTACCGGCGGGGCGCCGAAGTGGTTTATTCCAAGATCGCACGGATACACGCTTCCGGACATGCCCACCAGGAAGAGCTTAAGATGATGATCAATTTGACAAGGCCTAAATATTTCATTCCCATACATGGTGAATACCGGCATCTTGTGGTCCATGCAAGGGTTGCCGAAAAACTTGGGATGCCCCGAAAGAACGTGATTGTGGCTGAAAACGGCCAGGTCATTGCCTTTGATAAGGAAAACGGGTGCAGGATTGAGGAGCGGGTCCAGACCGGCCGGATCCTTGTGGATGGAAAGGGCATCGGCGATGTGGGGCGCTCCGTGCTCAAAGAGCGCCGGGAACTGTCCGAGGGCGGCCTTGTGGTGGTGACCATGATCATTGACGAGGAGACAGGGGTGGTCCTGTACGGCCCGGAACTTATTTCCAAAGGATTTGTGTTTGACTCCGCCACAGGCTACCTTGTGGACGATGCCCAGTGCGTCATCCTGGAGATTGTTGAAGAGATTGAAGCCGGGATCGATTCGAGGGTGGAGCTGATTCGAAAAAAACTGCAGCGGGCGCTTAAACAGTATTTTGCCTTTGCCATCAACCGCAGGCCTTTGATTGTACCCATTATTATTGAAGTATGAAAAAAGAACTGTTCGGCATCTTTTTAATATTTCTGATTATTCTGACATCGGTAAGCCTTTTTTCATACCATGCTGCTGATCCGTGCGTGGGCAATCATTTTTTTACTTTTCCGGACCATGTAAATAATCTGTTCGGCCTGATCGGTGCCCATGTTGCCGGGCTGTTTGTTTTTTTATTCGGCATTGGTGCCCTGTGGGTGCCTTTGATTCTTTGCCTTTCAGGGGTTTGGCTGATCAAGAAAAAATCCCGGAAAGTCCTTTGGCTCACCCTGGCTGGGGCATTGATCCTGATGACCACAACAGGCAGCGTTTTTTTTCTGTTTGATGAA
>JAKSBO010000992.1 GCA_022361095.1 Desulfobacterales bacterium
GGCTCGGCAGAAGGTCTACCACATCAGCAATTTTTGATTCAGGGACATTCATCTTAAGCATCACAAGCTTTTCCGCCACAAGGGCTGCCTGGAGCAACATGGCAATCTGCTCAATTTTTTCCCGCTTCACCGGATTCTGCCAGGCGGTTTTATTGGCAATGAGCTGGGTGTTGGTTTTCATGATCTCGTGGATCACCTTTAAATTGTGCGCCCGGATCGTGCTTTCGGTCTCTGTAATCTCCACGATGGCATCGGCCAGGCCGGATACGATCTTGGCTTCCGTGGCACCCCAGGAAAATTTAACATTGACATGAATGTTGCGGGATTCAAAAAAGCGTTTTGTGAATTTTACAAGCTCCGTGGATATGGTTTTGCCTTCCAGATCCTCAAGGGTGTTGATCTCGGAATCGCCGGCTACGGCGATCACCCACCGGGCGGGCCGGGCAGAAACCTTTGAATAAACAAGATCCGTCACGACATGGACATCAGACTCGTGCTCAGCCACCCAGTCGAGGCCGGTGAGGCCGGCATCAATAATACCGGATTCCACATTAATGGACATTTCCTGGGCCCGGCACAGGGCGCATTCAATGGTGTCATCATCAATGTCCGGGAAGTAGCTTCTGCCTTCCACGTTTATCTTCCATCCCGAACGTTTGAACAGGTTGATGGTTGCGTTCTGCAGGCTTCCCTTGGGAATGCCCAGCTTTAACTTTTTATCCATTATTTGTATACCTTTTCCGGGTCAAAGACCCGCTGCTCAACTATTTTGAATTCATTGTTTTCAACAATTCTGTAAAAACAGCTCTTATATCCTTTATGGCAGGCGGCACCGCCAATCTGGGTCACCTTGAGAAGCACAGTGTCGTTGTCACAGTCCACCCGGATCTCCTTGACCTTTTGAACGTGTCCCGAGGTCTCTCCCTTTTTCCATAATTTATTTCTGGACCGGCTGTAATAGACGGCATTGCCGCAGGCAAGTGTCTCTTCAAAGGCCTCTTTATTCATGTAGGCCAGCATCAGCACTTCACCTGTGTCCGCATCCTGGGCAATGGCGGGGATCAGCCCGCCGGTTTTGTCAAAATCAAGTTCCGGCATGACGCTTTTGTCTTCCTTATAATTTTGAGTGTTCGATAAATTGAAGGCGGCACATGCCGCTTGAGGCCGGGTCATCAACGTGCCCAATCAATTTGGAAGCACCTTAATATTATATACATTTTACCCGGCCAGCCATATCAAAACCTAAATATTTAATGGTTTGGGCTTAAAATGTCAATTTTAAAATAGAATCAAGGATGGCCAAAGAAGAAATTTTGATCAAAAATCAAGTGTTTGCCCCTTCGAAGCCGTTCCCGCAAAAGCCCCAGTTTTTTGTCCAGATCAGAGAGGCAGGCAGCGCTTTTTTTCTCCGCATCCAAGGTTTTGACAACATCGGCAATGCCGCCGTTTTTGATTACAATGCGCCGGTCGCAGGATAGGGCAAGCAATGGATCATGGGTGGCAATCAGGACAATTTTCTCTTTATTCAGTAACAGTGAGATCGCTTTAACGCGGTCGATACCGGCATTTTCAATCTCATCAATCAACACCACGGGGGATGCGCTTAAATAGGCCACATCTGCGATCATCAGGGCCCGGGACTGGCCGCCGGAAAGGGAGGTGATGGACGTGTCTAAAGAAAAAGGTTCGCCGGCAAGCATGACGGCTGCCTGGTAGATCTGCGCAGTTTTTGCGGAAATATTGTCAATCAGGCGGCTTTCGGCATGCATCTGCAAGAATGCCTCCACAGTCAGGTCCATGACAAAATTCATGTTCTGGGAAAGCTGGGCCACCAGCCTGAAGTCGCCGGAAAAACGCGAAAGGGCATCCATGGGTTTGCCGTCCGGCAACACCTTTCGGCCCGAAGGGGTATCCCCTTGGGCCAGGCATTCAATATCGGAAAGAAGCTGGCTTTTGCCCGAACCGGTGGGCCCCACCACGCTGACCACCTCGCCGGGTAAAAGGGTTATGCCCATGGCTTCAGGGGTTGCGGTTTTATCGAATCCGGCTTCAATGACAAGGTGCTCCAGCTTGCCGTGGCCCCTGTGCCGGCACTGCTCCATGGTTGCAATAAATTCCGTAACCTGGATGGACAGGGATTCGTGATCCAGGCCGAATTTGGATAAATGGTCCGCGCTCAGGCTTTTAATGAGCTTTGCCAGCGTGCTTTGCCGGGGGCAAGGGTCAATCTCAAGGGCGTTGAAAAAATCCTTGAGATAGGGGTATTCCCCCATCAGCGCGTCAACCCTGATATTCAACAGGTCTGTATCTGAACCGCGTTTTACATTCATTTTTTTCATCACGAAAAATCCATGGTTTTGACATTGCCGATCTGGCTGTCAGGCCCGATTTTGGTTTCGCCCAGGCAATAGGAACACAGGGCGGCGGGCATGGTAAAGCGAAGGCGCATTCCGTTTAATGACTGAATGGCCGGGGCTGTTTTAAAATGACCGGCACACAAAAGAGCGCCCTGGCCCGTCAGCCCATTGACCGGCAGTACCGCAGCCTTTGCGTTGGCCTGGCGGACACGAAAGGAGAATACTTCCCGTTCGGCCTGGGACACAATATCCCCCTTGGTCAGCACCACAAGATCGGCATTTTTCAACATGGGCCCGATCTTCCTGGGTGTATGCACTCCGCTTAAATGATCAATGACACATACGGCCAGGACCCCTTTAATATGTGGGGAACACCGGTTGCAAAGCCCTGCGCTTTCACTGATCAGCAGGTGAAAACCTTGGCCGATGCCCCATTGCACGCAGGCCTCGATATTGGCAATAAAGAAATGATCCGGGCACAGCCCCCCGGCCACCCCCTTTTTCACAGGCAGTCCGGCCCGCTCATATCTTTTGTGATCGTCTCCGGTGAGGCAGTCAAATTTGATGATACCGATACGAAACCCTTGTGCCAGAAGCACTGAAGCCGTATGCAGGATCAACGAAGTCTTTCCGCTTGACGGCGGCCCTGACACCGTGACCAGCCCGATAGACGCATCTGATGTTTTAAATGTCCGGTTCATGGATGATCAAGGCGCCAGGGGCGTGAATATTTTATCAATGTCAACATTCAGGGCCGGCAGGTCATTTTCCCTTAAAAAGTCCCAGCCAAGCCATTTCAGGGGTTTTGACTGGACTTCGGCGGTCACATCCGCATGGGGCACGGGAAAACCTGCACCTGCAAGAATCTCTGCGAGCCGGCTGCCCACAAGGTAGTCAAGAACCGGTTTGAGTTCTTCTTTTTTTTCAGGTTTGACCTGGAGAATGACCGGGCTTGCAAGGGCGCCGTCATCCGGCCATATCACCTTGATTCGATCCTGGTGCCGGATGCGGTCCGCAAAAAAAGCCGGCATTACATAAAGTGCGCCCGGGCCGTTACTGTCTATCCGGCTAACCATCTGTGCCGGATGAAGCCCTTCAAGCACATTGGCGGCCAAGGCCTCCAATCCTTTTTTACCATGGGCTTTGAATGTGGGCAGCAGGACCGCATGGCAGTAAAATCCGTCTCCCCCTCTGATGATCAGGCTTTTTTCCCACTCCGGTGCCAGTACATCTTCCCAGGTGCGGGGCGGTTCCCTGGTTTCCAGTTTGTCAAGGTTGGCAATCACCACCAAAGGATTTACGCACAAAATGGTGTATTCGTTTTTGGGATCTGAAATCTGCGCATCTGAAAAATTGGGTCCGGCAGTCAGGTCTCCATAGCCTGTGAAATGTCCAGGGGCTACAAAATTGTTGTAAAACCGATGGCCTAAAAACACATTAAAGTCGGCAGACACTATAATATCGGGCAGCTCCTCTTTGGACTCAATGGTATCAACATAGGCGTAATAGGATAACTCCTGGTTTACATTTCCTTCAACCGCCGATTGAATGGCAAACCCCTTTTGGGTTTGAAGCGCGTTTAAAAATTGGGAAAATGCTCTGCTGAAAGGCATTTTTAAGCCACAGGGCATAAGTCCAAGAAAGCTTAAATCTTTTTGGGCCTCCATGGAGGAAAGTCCCGGGGCGTCAATTACAGGCTCTTTGTTGATGGCCTCTTCAAGCATCTCAATGAATGTATCAATGTTGATAAATCGACTTTTTAGGGCTGTGCCGAGGGTTAGAAACGGTGCCAGCACCCGCATGGCATCGTCACTGACCAGGGTGCCCAGGCCGTTTGCCGCAAAAACCGACCGGGTCTGGGGGAAACGCTGGATTATTTCATATATTTTCAAGTCTGGGTGAATGTTGGTTGGCATATTGTCTTGGGGCTCCTTTACTCTTTTTTACTGTGACGGTGATGACGATGA
>JAKSBO010000399.1 GCA_022361095.1 Desulfobacterales bacterium
GCTAGACCATCTAATTTCCAGGTACCAATTCAAACCGGCTGAAGTGCTCCTTGAAAAGGTGATGGTGAAGCTGGAAGATATAGGATAAATTATGACCGACTTATCTCAGATGCGTGTTCTTGTTGTAGATGACGTGGAAACCAATGTGGATATTCTTGTGGAGGCCCTTGGCGACGATTACCGGGTCAGTGTGGCCATGGATGGGGAATCAGCCCTGGAAATCATTGAAGAAGATCCCCCGGATATTGTTCTTATGGATATCATGATGCCCGGCATAGACGGATACCAAGTGTGCGAAAGGCTGAAGTCCAAAACCGCGACCCGGGATATCCCTGTAGTATTTTTGACGGCCCTGTCCGAAGAGGAAAATGAAACCAAAGGGCTTGCTTTGGGCGCAGTGGATTATATTACAAAACCCTTCAGGGCTGCAATCGTCAGAGCCCGTGTTAAAAATCATCTGGAGTTGAAACAGCACAAGGACCATTTGAAGAACCTGGTCGAAAGAAGAACCCGGGAAGTATTTTTAACCCAGGAAATCAGCATGGAATGCATCGGTACCCTGGCTGAATTTCGAGATCCTGAGACCGGCGGGCATATCAAGCGGACCCAGCATTACATCAAAGCCCTTGCAGACGAGCTTAAAACGCTGTCCCAATTCAGGGACATATTAGATGAAGAGACCATTGACCGGATCTATAAATGCGCACCATTGCATGATATCGGAAAAGTTGCCATACCTGATATTATCCTTAAAAAACCGGGAAAACTCACCAAGGAAGAGTTCGATGTGATGAAAACCCATTCCACCCATGGATATAAGGTGCTGCTGTCCGGGAAAACACGTCTGGACACAGGCGCGTATCTCAAATGCGCCGCCTCCATTGCCTTGACCCACCATGAGAAATGGGACGGTTCAGGTTATCCCCGGGGCCTTTCAGGAAACAATATCCCTGTGGAAGGACGGTTAATGGCCATAGCAGATGTGTATGACGCCCTGGTTTCCAAGCGGGTATATAAAGCCCCTTTGACCCATTCACAAGCCATGGCCATTATTCTCAAGGGAAAAGGAACGCATTTTGACCCGGATATGGTCACTGTATTTAAGCGCCATGCCGAAACGTTCAGGGCCATTGCCCTAGAATTTGCAGACCATGATGATGAAATCAAAACACTGCAGTGTTAGGGATAAGTATAAAGGGAAAAATTATGACGCCGAAACAAACAGCCGGACACAAACAGTCGGTAATGGTCGTAGAAGACTGTGAAGCGGATATTGACGCATTGGTGGCGTGTTTAAGCGGCAATTACCAGGTCCGGGTCGCAACGGACGGCGCCGGCGCCCTTCAATGCATCAGAGATGATGTGCCCGACATCGTGCTGCTGGACATTCTCATGCCGGGCATGGACGGTTTTGAAGTTTGCCGCCAAATCAAGCAAGACCCCGATTTACAGGATGTATTGATTATATTCGTTACCGGTTTAACCGAAACTTTGGATGAAACCAAGGGCCTGGAGATGGGCGCTGTGGACTATATAACAAAACCCTTTAACTTTGCAGTCATTCGTGCCAAGGTAAAGACCCATCTGGAACTGGCCCTGGCCAGAAAGGAGCTGGCATACCAAAACCGGATTCTCAAAGAAAATATTGAATTACGCGAACAGGTCGAACAGATTTACCGCCATGATCTCAAGACCCCCATCCAGGTGGTGTTGGGTGCCGCACAGATCATGATGCACGCTGACCCCTTAGACAAATCCACCTGGCAAAAGATAGTGCAGGAACAGATGAATGCCTGTTACACCATGGTTGATATACTTAACCGGACCATGGTGCTGTATAAAATGGAACATAATGCCTGTCCGGTTCATGTGGCCAAAGTGGATATCATGCCTGTTTTTAGCCGCATCTCCGTGGCCTTTAATAGAATAATGGCAAAAAAAGAGATCCAATTGAACATATCAATCAACGAAGACCCTGCCGATGCCGGCAGGCCTTTTATGATTTTATGCGATGAATTGCTTTTTTACATCATGATTAACAATTTGTTCTCCAATGCCCTGGAGGCTTCCCCGGACGGCGGAATCATTACCATCCGAATTCTTGGCCCCACACAGGGCAGTATCAACATAGA
>JAKSBO010000213.1 GCA_022361095.1 Desulfobacterales bacterium
ACAACTCGCCGATTTCGTCCAGGAGAATGGATCCATTTGGGCTGCACCGGCTGAAGACCCCTTTATGGTCTTTGACGGCCCCGGTAAATGCGCCGCGCACATGGCCGAACAACTCGGATTCAATGATGGTTTCGGGGTACTGGCTGATATTGAGTGTTGTAAAGGTATCTACAAAATTATGGGTGAACCTGTTTTCTGTTTCATCAAAGGGGATATAGCCCGAGCGTCCCATGGCCAAAGCAGCGGTTCCCTTGCCTGTGCCGGTTTCCCCGAACAGCAGGGTGGAAAAATTTTCCATGCGGCCCCATAGATACTGGTCATACATAACGATGTCATGGGTGAACACGTTCTGCCACAGATCCCGTCGAAGTTCCTGCATGCAGCGGCTGCGGCCTACCAGGTGCCGGAAGATAAAATAATACGCCCGTCGAAACTGATACGCCAGGGCGATAAAGCGCCTGCTCTCCTCAATATCGAAACCCCAGCTGCGCAAAAGGGTCAGTGCCTTGGGCGCAAAATGGGCTTCCAGGGACTCTTCGGTATTCTCAAGCTGGCGTGTGATCAGGGTGTCGATCTGTTTTCTGAACAGATGGAAAAAGTGAAACAGCAGGCCGGACCGCAGAAAATACCGGGCCTCTCCCTTAAACGCATTTAAATTGATCCTGCCGCGTTCTTTTATCTGGGCCAGTCGATGCCCCACGGCTTGGCATGCCTTAAGCACCCTGATCTCTTTGGGGCTATCCGGTGAAACCCCTGCAAGCTCCGCTTCCCGCAGCACCCGTTCCTTACCAAAGGGATTGGCGGCCCCGGCGTGATGAACGCATTTAAAAAAAGCCAGTTCTTCCGGCCGAAAATCGGTTACCTCTTTCATATTTCCATCTGAAGGTTTAATTATTGTTCATCTATTGTATGGCATGGATACAAAATTTGTACAATGATTTATGAGCCAAATTTTGTTCTTGGGGTTGAAATATTTATTTTTATCATATATTCAGGCTGTTGTTATGACCTTGTAAAGGCATGGCACGATCTTTGTTTGCGTTTTGCCGGAAGAAAACCGAAAACCAAAAAGGAGAAGCCCTGTGCTGAATAGAATATTGACCACCCGCCTGCCCTTGCTGGCATATCATCCTCCCAAAACATATGATCTCGATTTTTTCAAAAACATCTGGCTGGCCGGTGCCATGCCTGTTCTGGATACTGAATTTATAAACGCATCAAACCTTTCCGATCAACTCAAACAGCTTAAAAATCAAAATCTGCGCCATGGTATCCGTATTTATGCCGAGGATGAAGAGACATGGGCGTATTTTGAACAGCATCCGGCAGATCTGCCCGAATGCGTTATTGTTGCTTACCATAATCCGGATTCGCTTATCAAATACAAACAGATCAATGCCCAGATCCTTATAATAGAGATTTATGATCCCGGGCTTGAATCCATACTAAAAAAGATCAATCCCCATGGCATCATTTTAAAGGGCAGGGAAGCCGGCGGCAGGGCCTCTTCTGCGTCAAGCTTCATGCTCAGTCAATATTATGCACAAAAAAGTGACCTGCCGTACTTTGTCCACGGCGGCGTAGGGTTCCACACCGCGCCGGGATTCTTTGCAGCCGGGGCTGCCGGTCTGGTGCTGGATGCCCAACTTTATCTGGCCCAGGACGCGCCGGTTTCCACGGCGTTTAAAGAGGCCCTTGGGAAAATGGAAGAGACCGACACGGTCATTTTAGACGGTGACGGCAATACCCAGCACCGGGTGTTTGCCAAACCCGGGACAAAGATTGTCCGGGATCTGATCAAAAAGATCAGTATTAAAAAGGCAGAAGGAGATAGCCTGGATTTTATCAGAACCGAGATTGAACAGAACATGGTATCCCTGGGCGAGGATAATGACGCGCCCATGCAGTCCCTGTTCTATCTTGGCCAGGATGCCTTTTTTGCCCGCCACTTTGCAAAGCGCGGCAGCGGGCTCAAGGAGATGGTCCGGGCGCTGTTCACTTGCGTGGGGCAGGCCCTGAACGCTGTGGAACAATTTGATCCCTTAACGGAAAACACAGCATTGGCAAAGGAGCACGGCACCCGTTATCCCATCACCCAGGGCCCCATGGCCAACATTTCGGACAACAAGGCGTTTGCCAAGGCCGTTTATGACAACGGCGCTTTGCCCTTCTTTGCGTTGGGCAGTCTTCCCATCGAGATCGCAGACGGTATTTTGCCGGAAAAATCCGATGAACTGCCGGCGTTCGGTGCGGGCATGATCGGTATCAAAGCGTTCAACCCCACCCTGGATCATCACCTGTCGCTGATTAAAACAAAGAAAACCCCCTTTGCGCTTTTTGCCGGCGGCATCCCCTCCCAGATCAATGAGTTGGAAGCCTGCGGCACCCGGGCCTACCTTCATACCCCCATGCCGGGTGTGCTGAAAAACGCCTTTGAAAAAG
>JAKSBO010000847.1 GCA_022361095.1 Desulfobacterales bacterium
CTTGTTTCACGGAAATCTCCTGGGCCGGCGCCACCTTGTTGACCATACCTGCCGCCGGTTTTATCATGTCCCGTTTTTCCTGGCAGACCCCCTTTAAACTTGTGGCGGTTCTCACTTTTGTCTGTTTTTTTCTGCTTCTCAAACTGGCCCCGGACCGGCACCGTTTCCGCGCCGGCCTGGCGAACAAAGAAAAAGGGGCGAAACAGGTACAGGTCAACTGGAAAAGGCTTTTAAAAAACAAAAAGGTAGCCGGGTTACTGGTCTTTGTTTTTTTTATGTCCCTGGCCAATGACAATCTATTTGTCATATACGGGGTCTGGCTGGAAAGCGCCTGCGGGATGTCCCTTACCGAAATCGGCATGAGCACAGTCCTGATCGGCATGGCTGAACTTTTAGCCGAAGGAGGCAGCGCCCTTTTTTCGGACAGGATCGGTCTTAAAAAATCGGTGCTTCTGGGTACGGCGGCCACCGCAGGTACATATATGGTGCTGCCATTCACCGCATCAGGCATCCCCCTGATTCTGTCCGGCCTTGGCGCCCTGTTCCTCTTTTTCGAATTTACGATTGTCTCTTCCATGAGCCTTGGAACCGAGCTTGTGCCCGAATTCAGGGCAGCCACCATGGCTGCATTTTTTGCAATGGCCGGATTCGGCAGGATCATCGGGGCATTTTCAGGAGGGCTTATATGGTCAGCTTACGGCATCCGGGGCATCTGCCTGGTATCCGGCGTTTGCTCTGTCCTGGCCCTGGCAGCGCTTGGGGTCGGCACCCGGGAATAGCAAACACCACTTTCCCCATCTGCTTTCAAACAAAAAGCCATAACAAACTTTTTTATAGACTAATTACATTGACATGGACTTGATCGTTTCTATTCTATGATAACAAGCCCGGGTTCAGGCTGACAATTGATAACTTTTGAAAAGGATAATGATATGGAAAAAAATTTGAGCGTCGAAGGAATGTCCTGCCGGCACTGCGTGAACAGAGTAAAAAAATATCTGGAAACCGTCGGCACTGATGTTCACGTGGATCTTGAAGAAAAAAAGGCGAAGTTCAATGCCGGCAGCGATGTGAACATGGAGACAGTGATCAAAGAGATCGCCGGATTTGGTTTCACGGCTAAAGAGGTCTGAAAAGCCATGACCTCTACCCATGAAATAAAGGTATACGGCATGATGTGCAGCCACTGCGAAAATGCCGTAAAAAAAGCTTTGAAAAAA
>JAKSBO010000305.1 GCA_022361095.1 Desulfobacterales bacterium
TGAAAGAAACTTAGTAACTTATTGGTTCTTTCATATAACAGCCGCGGGCTGATCTGACATATCAACAGCCAGGTTTAGCCCGCAACAAAGGGCGAAAGATTTGTGTCGGTTACCAAGATTTTTTTATAAAACTATGAACTGGAAGGCTCAATGAATCAATATTCTACCGCTTCACAGCTATTTGATGCCTGTGGTGTGTTGTTTGGTCCTGAAGTTAATGTTTCCATAGAATTTTTAAAATATCTGCAGCCGTCCGGAATTAAGGATGCATACCGCTGCCAGGTCTTTAAAACGCATCCGGACCGTGCCGCGGCATTGGGCCAGGATGAAGCGCTCTTAAATGACCGGTTTAAAACCCTCACACAAGCCTATGAGTGTCTGATCGGCGCGATAAAAGGGGATGGACGCGTTTTGATGCAACATTCAAAGCCCCGGGCACCCGAACATCCGTCCGGGTATCGGAAATCGCCTAAAGCGCCCGAACCGAAGCCCGGGAATGATCATTTTTATTCACATAAGGGCGCCGTACCCAAAAGGAAGCTGTTGCTCGGCCAATACCTGTATTATTCCGGATATATCTCCTGGAATACACTGATTGATGTCATTGTCCGGCAACGCAGGGAGCGTCCGCAGATCGGTCAGATTGCCCTGAATTGGGGCTTAATTGATTCAGACCAGCTATTGTATATTCTGGCCAATCGTAAATGCAGTGAAAAATTTGGTGATTATGCCGTTCGGAATGAATATTTCACACAGCGCAACCTTTTGGCGCTTTTATACAAACAAAAAAAACTTCAACGCCCAATCGGCCATTATTTACTCAAATACGGCTTGGGGCCCGGCCTGCTGGAACAACTGGTTAAAGAGCAGAAACGCCATAACCGGAATGTAACAAAGTCCTAAAATTTGGATTTATCTGTGCCTGCCATGCAATGTTTAAGCTCATTTTCAATATTACTCTTCTTTTTCCAGCCCGGGTTCCCAATAAACACCAGCCGGGTTTCAACCGCCAGATGGTCCTTTTTAAAGTATACTTCCAGATCGGTCCACTGGCCGACCTTGTTGAAGAGAATCAAAGGATCATCCGGGTCATCCCAATAAACAAACCCCTTGGCCCGGATGATGTCAGGGGAAAGTTTTGTTATAAGCGACTTGAAACGATTGGTATCAAAGGGTGTATCAGAAGTGAAACTCCAGGATTCAAATACCAGATCGTGGGGCTTATTTCCGTTTTTTGATTCGGCCTTGGGAACCGCGGACAATATCCCAATGGCTTCACTATGGGGGTCATGGGCTTCATGGACATGAACATCCAGCGGGGGCTTTTGAGGAACATGTTTAAGTTCAGGCAGATCTTTAAATCCCAGGATAAGATCGACCGGAATCCGGCATTTAACTGATTCCAGCATCACTGCCCCGGGCGATTTACTTTTTACAAAACGCTTTACAGCGGAGAGTTTCGCCTCATCAATACAGTCAATTTTATTGAGAATCACGAGATTGGCGACCTCAATCTGACGCTCAGCCAGGGCCTTATGTTCCTTGTTTTTGATCTCCATCAGGCTGCTTGCATCAACAATGGTGAATAGTCCGTCCACATGGAGATGAAATCTTAAATGGAGAGAGGATAATGCGCCCAAAACCTGGGAAGGGTCTGCTGCACCGCTGCACTCTACAATGAGATAATCAGGTTTTTCTTCCTGTTTCATTAAGTTGATGACAGTTGAAAGCAGATCTTTTTGAATGGTACAGCAAATACAGCCGCCGGTTAACTTCAGTTTGAATTCTTCCCGGCTCTCGATCAGGTCATTGTCTATGTTTGTTTTCCCAAAATCATTGACCAGGATAGCAATTTTTCGATCCTGATTCTGTCTGATGATATGATTCAGCAGCGTTGTTTTTCCGGCTCCTAAAAATCCGCTTAAAATGGTAACCCTGACTCTGTCGGCCTTTATTTTTGCAATATCGATCATTGTTTATTTTCATTTTATAAAAATTTTATGTAATTTGGGGGTCAATTGGCGTCGGAAAGGATGTCCCTGATTTTTTGGGCAAGCGCTTTTTTGGAAAACGGCTTTTGAAGAAACATCACCCCTTCGTCTAAAATTCCGCGGTGGGTAATAACATTGGCGGTATATCCGGACATGTAAAGGATTTTCAGGGATGGGAAATCACGCAGTAGTGCGTTGGCAAGTTCTTTGCCGTTCATTTTAGCCATAATCACGTCGGTGAGAAGCAGGTCAATTTTACTGCCGTGACGTTTGGCAACGGACAGGGCCTGGTGGGGAGAATTGGCTTTGAGGACCTGGTATCCCAGTGTCTTCAGGGTCTTTTCGCAGAAGTTCAGGATCATGCCCTCGTCCTCCACAAGAAGAATGGTTTCACAGCCCCCTTTAATGGCATCGTCCGTGTCCTTAAGGGGGAGGTCATTGCCGCCATTGCCTTTATACGCCCTGAAGTAGATCCTGAATGTCGTACCGTTGCCGGGTTCACTGTATACGTTGATGAACCCATTGTTCTGCTTAACGATGCCGTAAGTGGTGGCCAGTCCCAGGCCGGTCCCCTCGTTTGTTTTTTTCGTGGTAAAGAAAGGCTCGAACAGGCGGGCCTGAACAGCCTTGTCCATGCCGCATCCATTGTCACTGACTTCCAGGGTGATAAATTCACCGGGTTTAAAACCCGGCCGTTGGAGGCACTCTGATTCCCCTATGCTGACCATATGGGTTTCGATGGTGATTTGACCGGAATCGGTGATGGCGTCCCTTGAATTCACGCAAAGATTGACAAGAATCTGGTCCACTTGCGTGGGGTCCAGCATGACCTGTCCCAGGTTTTTGCCGGGGATCCATTTGAGTTCAATGTCTTCACCGATGAGCCGGACCAGCATTTTGATCATGTCACCGATAACCGTATTAAGATTCAGGGGTCTTGGGAAGATAGTCTGCTGGCGGGAAAAGGCCAAAAGCTGACGGGTCAGGTCGGCCGATCGTGTGGCTGCGGTTTGAATTTCGTTTAATGGCTGGTAATTGGGATCATTTTCGCTGATCCCTTCCATGACCAATTCCAGGTTGCCTAGAATAACAAAGAGCATATTGTTAAAATCATGGGCGACACCGCCGGCCAGGCGGCCCACGGATTCCATTTTCTGCACCTGGAGGATCTTTTCCTGCAATGTTTTGTTCTCTGTCTCAATACGCTTGTTTTCAGTGATGTCCTGAACCGTGCCGATGGATTTGGCAGGGTTTCCGTCTGCATCATATTCGGTTTTGCACCGTTCCTGTACATGCTTGATGCGGCCGTCCTTCATGAGCAGGCGGTGCTCAATATCGTATGGTTCTCCGGTTTCCAGGGACTGGGTGTAGGCCTGGTTGATTGTGTCACGGTCCTCGGGATGGGCTGCATTAAGAAAAGCCTCATAGGAGGCGTCAAAGGAGGACGGATCAATTTCAAATATCCGGTAGATTTCCTCGGACCAGAATAATTCCCCGGTCCGGTGGTACAGTTCCCAGTGCCCGATGCGGGCCAGTTGCTGTGTATCCCTCAGTCTGGATTTGAATATTTTGAGATCTGCCCTGGCCTCTTTCAGTCCTGTAATGTCGCAGGCGATTTCCAAAATCGTCGTTTGGTTATTCCAGTCCTTCACAGGGATCATGCGGACCTGCCAGAATCCGTTTTCAACGGGCCAGTCACATTGGCCGGTTGCCGGAAGGATGAAGTCTACAGGCATTTTTGTGTGCAGTACCTCGGCCATGGGACATCCCGTGCAGGGCTGTTTCAGCCCCCATGTTTCGTAACAGTGCAATGGAGGAGAACAGGAGGGCTCGGGCTTATGGCAGGCAGCCATTTTACCGGCAGTCGCTTTGTCGCTGATGAGCCGGTAATCCGGGGTAAACCTGGTTGTAACAAAGGGAAGCCGTTCCACGAGAGTCTGATTGAGAATGCTATGTTGTTCGGCCATTAAAATATGTTGTTCGGTCATTAAAATTTCGTCCAGGCGTTGGAGTTCTTAACCGGGAGTTCGGGGGTAATGCCATATCAATCCCCCGGGATGGCGAATTCCGATTAAATAAACGATATTGAAATTTCCACGATATCAGTAGATAAAGTTTAAAAAAAAAAGGTATAAAA
>JAKSBO010000051.1 GCA_022361095.1 Desulfobacterales bacterium
AGAATGTGTACCAGCGATTGCAAGGGAGATCAAGTGTAAAAACTCCAAGATGTCCTTAGTGGTGGCGGGACGACCATCTAAAGAATTAGAATCAACCTATAGGGAAGCAGGAATAGATTACTTTATATATATGGGGGCCGATTGTTATGATCTTCTTTCAAGCTTCCAAAGGGAGGTAGAGGACAATGAATAGATATCCTGATTTTTCGCAGATTGGATTAGATATAAATCCTCAGAAAAACAATATGGAGTCTTGGGAGCAGGCATTTGAGTCTAAAACCCATCAAAAAATATCGGATTTTGATTGGATGACCAACGAGCAAATAAAGGTTGGAGCCCTTTATACTAAGGATGGATATAATGAGTTTGAGCATCTAGGGTTCACAGCGGGAATCAGTCCCTATTTGAGGGGTCCATATGCGACAATGTATGTAACAAGGCCATGGACTGTAAGACAATACGCAGGTTTTTCAACTGCCGAAGAAAGCAACGCCTTTTATAAAAGGAATCTAGCAGCTGGACAAAAAGGTCTTTCTATTGCCTTTGATCTGGCAACCCATAGGGGATATGATTCTGACCACGAAAGGGTTGTGGGCGATGTAGGTAAGGCAGGAGTTGCTGTTGATTCCATGCTGGATATGAATATACTCTTTGACGGTATTCCCCTCGATAAGATGTCTGTATCCATGACAATGAATGGAGCAGTTTTACCGGTGCTGGCCTTCTTTATAGTAGCTGGAGAAGAACAGGGAGTGCCGAAGGCCAAGCTGGCTGGTACAATACAGAATGATATACTAAAGGAATATATGGTTAGGAACACCTATATATACCCTCCAGAGATATCAATGAGGATCATAGCAGATATATTCGAATATACATCTAAGTATATGCCTAAATTCAACTCCATATCTATCTCAGGATATCACATGCAGGAGGCAGGGGCTACCAATGATATTGAATTGGCCTATACCTTAGCCGATGGGCTAGAATATATTAGAGCAGGAATCAAGGCAGGTATCGATATAGATGCATTTGCTCCTAGACTATCCTTCTTCTGGGCCCAGGGAACAAATTACTTTATGGAAGTGGCTAAGATGAGGGCAGGACGTATGCTTTGGGCAAAAATAGTTAATCAGTTTAATCCTAAAAATCCAAAATCCTTGGCACTTAGAACCCATTCTCAGACTTCTGGATGGTCTCTAACGGAACAGGACCCATTTAACAACGTTACTAGAACTTTAATAGAGGCTATGGCGGCTTCATTAGGTCATACCCAATCCCTGCATACAAATGCCCTGGATGAGGCTATTGCCC
>JAKSBO010001013.1 GCA_022361095.1 Desulfobacterales bacterium
CATTTAAATGCATAAATAAAATTACCCCAATCCAATCCATCATAAT
Organism: Desulfobacterales bacterium; assembly: GCA_022361095.1. Taxonomy (GTDB): domain Bacteria; phylum Desulfobacterota; class Desulfobacteria; order Desulfobacterales; family Desulfobacteraceae; genus Desulfobacter. The sequence continues at coordinate 47 of JAKSBO010001013.1, forward strand.
CCACGTTTTCTTCCCAAAAAGGGATAAACCCATTCACTGAGGTGTCTTCCCAACAGTATCGATCCTGAATTGTAATCCAAAGATTATTGTTGCATTGGAATTGGTTCAGATATCCGGAACCGGATGCCATTGCACCCGACCACCCGACCATTGTGTTGTGAGCTATAAGGGCCCTGCCACCGCTTCGAAGCTTCAACGCACTCTCCAAGGGAGCTGCCACCTGATTTCTTAACACATACCAGGGTGATCCTTGCATGGGTTGAAAGCTGATGCCGTTATTTTTGGGATTTGAAATACGGTTTTGCCATGCCCGATTGTTTGCATAACCGTAATCCAGTTCAATGCCGTCATCGGCAAGATCAAAAAGCTCATTGCCGAAAATATCACAGTTTGTGCCGGGATAGGAAATGCCATCCGCCACATAGCTGATTGTATTGTAAGCCACGACATGGCCGCTGGAGTGTGCAAGCTCTATACCTTCTCCTTTGTAACACCCGTTTCCGCTGCAGGCACCCGGGATCTGATCGCCGACAATGGTGTTGTCGGTAATGGTCCAGTTGCTTCCGCCGTGGTTAAGATAAACGCCATAATGGTTGTCCCAAAAATAATTATACGTAATAACCACATCTTCGGGGGCATTATAGGTCAACAGCGCATAGTCAGAATCCCTTACCGTCAGGCCTTCCAGCCAGATGTGGTCTGCGGAAATTCTGATTTTTCCCACCAGGGTTTCACCGTCCCCGGCTCCTTTCCAGACAATGTAGTTTCCAGCTTCTCCCGGAGTACTGAATTCTATTTCTCCCGGGTATGTACCGGCATGCACCCAGAATATATCCCCTGGTTCGGCAATATTTTGGGCAGCGTAAATCCCCCGGAACGGATCTTCCAAGCTCCCGGAGCCCCCGCCCGAGCCTGGAACGACATGGAACTCACGGCCTCCGGCCGGCCATTGAGGCAGACTTCGCGTGATGACCGATTCCACCAGGTTCTCGTTTCCTCCGTCGGGGTCCGAAAGAATCAGATTTATTTCATAGGTTGTCTGCGGAATAAGAAACAGGATGGAACCGGCCAGGGCGTTGACGTTATTATCATCTATTCTGAACAGGGGGATGAACGGCTGCCATCTATCCTCTCCTTGAATACGGTACTGAATCCGGCATTCGGCATTGTGATTGTCATCTCCGGTTATGGGCCATACAAGGCCGATTGAGGTGGGGGTGGCATGAAATAAAAGCGCTCCCGGAGACGTGCTGTCTGCACCGTGTGCCTGCACTCCTGAGATCATCAGCAACATCAACAGACCAACCATTTTAAATTTCATATTTTTAAAAATTGGACGGAATACCATCATTTTAAACCTCCTAAAAGCCCCACAGGCAATGGCGTGGATATTTCGCATGAGTTTAATTTTTAACAAAGAAGCGAGGTGGCGTTTACAATTATTCCATAGCATACTTTCTTTCAACGGTGCAATCCGATTCAATGACGCAGGCAAGAGCCAACTATCCTACTGAAATTGAAGGATTGTTAAATGGCGCACATAGCGTTCGTTAAATCTGTTCTTAGTAAAGCCGTTTTGAACAATC
>JAKSBO010000845.1 GCA_022361095.1 Desulfobacterales bacterium
ACCCCAACCTACGATCTTCCAATCAGGAGTTCATTTTATACTCCTGCCTCTGATTGAATCTTGAAAAAGGCGAGCATTCTATAAAAGATCGCTTTTCGGAGGCCGGTGCTGGGCGCAACATCTTGTGCCATTCTTTAATTTGTTGAAGGAGGATATATTAAATTCAGTCTTGCCTTCCTCTGTCAAAGATGTTTAATCTCCATTTAAATTGAATTATTGGTTGAACTGTTTTGATGATTAATCTGAATGAAGTGACGAAACCGCACCGTAGCACATTGACCGATTCCTTGTAGTTTAATTGACTGACAGGTTTGCCCCCCCTGCGCGGACGAAAGGCCTATACATAAAAAATATTAAAGGAGCGCATATGAAGAATGAGAGTTCTTGTACAAACAATTACCTAATTGCACTCATCATATTAGCTTTATGTACAATTGCTGGTTGCAGTGCTACCGGAAAGGCCTTCATACCAATTGAACCAACTCAAGATAAATCACTCATTTATATTTACCGTCCTGACAGATTTCTCGGCAGTGGAAATGTTTGGTATTTAAGTGACAACGAAAAACAATTAACAATGGTAAATAATGGCGGTTGGTTTGCTTATCACAAGAACCCCGGGGATGTTACCTTTTATTCTAATTTACGACCAGGCGTCGGAACCATTTTACCGGGTATGTTGGACTCTGATAAGAAAATGATAACGTTCAACGTAGTCGCCGGAAGAACATATTATGTAAAATTTGACCATCGCTTTTCAGGTCCTTACATGGAACTTGTAGACAATAACCTTGGCGAAAAAGAAATCAAAGGGCTAAAGTTATTTGATCGTATAAAGGAGGACTGAAGAACAGTTCTAAATTATTTATGATGCAAACAAGACATCTATGGTCATGCTATGCCTTAATCTCCAAGACCCCTGATTGTTTAATTCACCATGAAGAGTATGAAAAAAGCCATTCTTCATGTACTTCATGCTCTTCATGGTTCTAATTCAAAAGTTAACCTTTAGTGTTTGAAACTGCGCTGGCCGGTATATACCATACTCGCGCCATATTCGTTGCAAGCCTCAATGGACTGGTAATCGTTCATGGAGCCGCCGGGCTGAACAACGGCTTTGACCCCCTGGCGCAACCCCACATCAATGCCGTCCCTGAACGGAAAAAAAGCATCTGATATCATGGAAGCACCGATAAGTCCGCCCTTTTCGTTTGCCACATCCGCTTCAATCTCAGCTCTTTTATCCTCATCGGTCAAGTTGGCAAAAGGCGTATTGTAGCGTTCAAAGCAGTACCGGTCACACAATTTGCGATAGGCCTTGTCCACGGCAATTTCGGCCACACCCACCCGGTCCTGTTCACCGGTACCGATCCCCACGGTGCAGTTGTCCTTTACATATATTACCGAATTGGAGGTAATCCCGGACTCCACCAGCCAGCCAAAAAGCATATCCTCGTACTCCTGGTCCGTGGGTACCCGGTCCACTTTATAGGTTGTTCCCTTGTATTCTGTGGATGCAATGAAAAGATCTTCTTTTTTAAGTGTCGTGGGCACAAAAGACCATTGGGCCACAATGCCGCCGTCCATAAGGCTTTTAAAATCAACCACACGCTCACCAACAAAGGATTGCAGCTTGTCCATGGCGTTGATCCGAATCACACGCAGATTTTTGCGCCTGCCCAGAATTTCAATCACCCCATCCTCAAACTCCGGGGCCACGACCACTTCAGCATACTGATCGGCAATGCCTTCGGCGGTTGCCTTGTCCACGGCCTTGTTTAGCGCAATACAGCCGCCAAATGCTGCGATACGGTCTGCCATATAGGCTTTGGCATAGGCCTGTTCCAGACTGTCCGCCCGGGCGGCACCGCAGGGGTTGTTGTGCTTTACAATGACGGCACAGGGGGTATCCGTAAAATACCGCAGGATATTCAAGGA
>JAKSBO010000692.1 GCA_022361095.1 Desulfobacterales bacterium
AAAAGCCATGATGCTGATCTGATTTGCCGGGCCAATGACTTTACAACCCCAGGAATCCATAGGAAGTTTAGTTACTGATACCCTCTGTGTGATCGATAATCTGGCTACCGTTTCAAAACAATCCGACAAAAGCCTTGTTGAGAGTAGGCAGCTTTGCAGCAAAATCCCCTCATGCATCAGCGAAGGGATTTTACGTGTGGCCGTGGTCGGGGTGATTAAATCGGGCAAAAGCACTTTCATCAACGCCGTTTCAGGCCGGGAACTGGTCCAGCGCGGGGCGGGGGTGGTCACATCCATTACCACCCGTATCAGAAAGGGGAAAAAAAACAGGGCAATTATTCATCTTAAATCGTGGGATGACATCAACAGTGAAATTGCAAGTTGCCTGGAGATGTTTCCCGGCCAGGACGAATCCCCGCCTTTTGATATCAGGCGCACCCAGGACCGGCAGCAGCTGCGTCGGGTTTTTGATGCCATGGTTTCCGCATTTCCCATTACATCCCGGGGACTTCGCCCTGAAGCACTGGTGATCCGCAATGCCCTTGACGGATACAAACATTGCCTGGACGTTATTGGTTCCGATGAACAGACAATCAGCTTTGACGCCAAATCCTTTAACAACCACAAACAATTCACGGCAGACCCGGCCAAGGCGTTTTATGTCAAAGATGTCTGCCTGGAAGTGTATGGAAAAACCATTCACCCAAATGTTGAAATTGCCGATTGCCAGGGGGCGGACTCCACGGATCCCGCCGTCCTTGAAAAAATATTTTCCTATCTTGAGGCTGCCAACCTGATTGTATACTGTATCTCGTCGCGTACGGGGTTTCGTCAGTCTGACATGGTCTTTTTAAGGCGGATAAAACGTCTCGGGCTGATGGAAAATATTTTTTTTGTTTTTAATTGTGATTTAAGTGAACATGAGAACTTAAACAACCTGAAAGCGATACGGGATAAAACTATTGCCGAGCTTAAACTTCTGGTGCCGGACGGCAGGCTGTTTTCTTTTTCGGCATTGTACACGCTGTTTGATGCGCTAGGTAACAGGCTTTCATCCAAAAACAAGAAGCGGCTTGGATTCTGGCAGGAAGACAAGGAGATGGCTGCTTTTTGTACCAAAGAGTATCGCCGCTTTCTTGCCGGATTCAATTTGTTGTTTGACGCATCCAGGTTTAATCTGTTCTATGCCAATCACCTTGAACGGCTTAAGATTGTAACCCAGATGCTTGACGAAAAAGTAAAAATTCTTTTTGATGTATTTTCCGCCGGGCTTTTAGACCAGGAAAAAGCCAGAAAGCGCCTTGCCGATCTTGAGGGCAATGCCAGGCGCTTAAGGGTTATCGTTGATAATTCGGTTGCCGGGGCCGTATCCGCGTTGCGCAGGGAGATTGAGTCCAACTTAAAGAATGCCTTCCTCAAAGACAGCGAAAATATTACAAAACTTGTGACACAATTTATCCGGCAGGCTGAAATTGACTCACAGCCATACAGGGCAGGGGTGGATGCAACGGGATTCAAGCAGATTTTGTATATGATGTTCCAGGATTTCAAACGCAAGGTGGATTTTTTTATCTTGGAACAGCTGACCCCGGAACTTAAACAACTGGTAGGCCTTCAGGAGGAACGCATAGAGTCATATTTTAAATCGCTTCTGGATTCTTACCGCATCGATTATGTCACCATCGGCGCACCCGGGGAGCAGGCGGGCGATGGCGTTTCCCTTGAAATGATCAAAGAAGAGGAAGAGTATTCCAAAGCGGCCGATCTTGAAAACATCAAAAAGATTTTAGGGCTGCATTTGCCGGCCCAGATCTTTTCGCCTGAATATACAAGGATGATGCAGGCCAATGCCGTAACCGATTTTGGTTTTCATTCCTTGGTTTTATTTGTATCCGCCATGATGGACAAGCATGTACGATTTTCCTTTACGCCGGGGCTTGACAGGGCTGCCGGCAGAATCAAGAAAAAGACGCTGACCATCATGCAACGGCAGATAAAAGCCTATCAGAGCAGTTTGAAGCAGGATTATTTTTTCCCTTTGATCGATGCGGTAACCCGGGATTTTAAAGACAAAATTCTTCAACGATTTACCATGTATGAAACCTTGAACAAGGATATGGATGCACTTTTCTGCCTGAAACAGGAAGAGAAAAACCAGCACCTTGCCATGATAAAAAAAGCGAAAAACGATATTCTCAGAATTCGTGCGCTTCTTGATGAATTCAGCATGGATTCCGGGACAACCCCATTTGAGTGTGCTGTCGAAACCAGCCTTTAGACGTTTACTGCCGGCAAGCTGCATGAATTCATCTACGCCTTTGAGAACAGAAGCCCAAGAGAATTATTTGGCCCGTTGAAATTTCAAATACCTTTGGCTATCTTTTA
>JAKSBO010000398.1 GCA_022361095.1 Desulfobacterales bacterium
GCCCAGCTCCGGCAGTCAAAGCAGATGGTGCCGGAAAAGCTCCTTGTTTTTCCCACCCATCAGCTTGCCCTGGAGGCCCTGGTCCAGGGCAGGGCCGATGCCTATTGCGCCGATCGTGTACTGCTGGCGACCAAGCGCCTTGAAACCCCGGATCCGGAGGCTTGGACCACCCTTGAAACCTCTGTGGGGTACGAACCCTATGCGTTCATGATGGCCGAAGACCATTCGGATTTCAAAGATTTTGTGAACAACACCCTTCGCTGGACCGTGCTGACGGGCGCATACTTTGATATTTATGAACGATGGATGGGCCCCCTTGGGATCGGTCCGTTCAAGATGTCCCCAAGTTTTAAGGAGTACCTGGGGGTAATCTCCTATCCCTTGCCAGACCTGTGGTGGAAGCGTTAGCCCATGGATAGCCTTTCCCTTCGATACAAGCTTGTGCTCTTTTTCTGTCTCACCGGGCTGCTGCCCCTGGTGTTCATCTCTTATTATTTTCTGGCCGCCCACACCCGGTCCCTGGAAGAGACTTACACCAATCAGGTGAACCAGATCGTGGGCCAGGCCGCCGCCGGGATGTCCCAGGATTACACCAAGCTGGCCAAGGATTTGTCCGACCACGCGGCCCAACCCTATCTTCAGCTCAGTTTCCAGCAGTTCCCCCAAAGCACCCGGCTCCTGCTGCTCCGGGAACGGCTGGCATTGTACCGTTCCTCACGGAACCGGTTTTCCCGGTTGAGCCTTTGCTACACCAACGGCCGGCGCCTGGTCACAACCCCGTTGCAGGCGGGGCCGGACACTTACACTTCCTTTGAAAGACGGATTATCTCAACACTGCCTTTTGCTAAAGGAGCGGTCCGGCATGTCATCTTTACCCGCACCCGGGAGCTTTGTCTCTTTATCCCCGTGGTCTCCTTCCGTGATCCGGTCAGGCAGGTGGGGGTTCTGGCCGCTTACCTGCCCTTGTCCCAACTGGCCGCCTCCCTTGAAACCATTGATATCGGGTTTGATACAATAACAATAATCCGGGATAAAAATACGGCGGTTATATCACAATCGGCCCCTGATTCCCCGGTTGGACCCGGTGCCGATATTCGGTGGTACCGGGCGCAGATTCCCGCCCTCGGATGGTTCCTGGAGGTGGGGGTTGCAACAGAGGATCTGTTCGGCGATGTGGCGGCCTTAAAGCGAAACAGTGCCGTGGTCATCGGGGCCATTCTTGTCTGCGCCCTGGCCATTACCTTTATCTTCAGCAGACGGTTCACCGCCCCCCTTGATGCCATTATCCAGGGCACCCATACCTACGCCACAGGCGATTTAACCCACCGCATCCGGGTGACGGGCGGACATGAGGCCCAAAAATTGGCCCAGGCGTTCAATGCCATGGCCCAGGAGCTTGATGAACGCCAGGGGGAACTGGACCAGGCCGTCCGCCTGGCCTCCATCGGTGCCATGACCGCCGGCCTCGGCCATGAAATAAAAAACCCTTTGACCGGTATCAAAACCAGTGCCCAGGTGATATCAAAGGTGATGTCGCAAGCGCCGTTCAAGGCTGCCCATGCCGGTGACCCCAAAGGCCTTTCAGATCTTTGCTTCCTGGCCGAAAGCATTTCATCAGAGGCGGACCGGGTAACCAAAATTCTCAACGATCTGCTCAAGCTGGGCAAGCCCGGAAAACCCAACCCCGTTGAATTTGACCTGGCCCAAACCGTGCAAAAGGCCCTGGGACTGCTGGGGCCCAGGCTGGACAAGAAGGGGATTGGCCGTGATGTCAAGGTACCCGGTCTTGGGGCATGGGCTGATCCGGACCAGATTCAGCAGGTGCTGCTCAACCTGCTGCTCAACGCCATGGATGCCGTACCGGACCATGGCGGAGAGATCCGGATTTCGGGAGGTTTTTTGGAATCCGGGCAGCCGTATCTCACGGTTTGCGACAACGGACCCGGGATCCCCCGGGATAAGATCCGGCACATTTTTGATCCGTTTTTCTCCCTGAAAAAAGAGGGCACAGGCCTGGGGCTTGCCGTGGTCTACTCGATTTTAAAACAGAATCAGGTTCGGATAGCGGTGGACAGTCGGCCGGGGCAGGGCACCGAATTTACCCTGATCTTTCCCGGACCCGGCAAAAAAGAGGGTGAGGTATGAGTGATATTGCCATTGTCGATGATGAAAAGGTGGTGTTAAGTTCCCTTAAGATCGGGCTTGCCCAGGGCGGACACAATGTCAGCACCTTTGAACGAATATCTGCGTTTAAGGCCTATCTTAAAGACAATGAACCGGATATCGTCTTTTTTGACCTGTTGCTCCCGGACGGCCATGGCCTGGACCTGCTGCCCGAGATCAAAAAGGCCGGCCCGGACATTGCAGTGATCATCATCACCGCCCACGGCGACATACCGTCGGCGGTCAAGGCCATAAAACTGGGCGCCTTTGATTATATCAGCAAACCCTTTGACCTGGAGGTCATTGAGATGCTGGTGGAAAAAGCAGCCAAGGAGCAGCGGTTGATCCGGGAGGTGGCCCATCATCGAAACCGGTCCCACCAGAAAACCACCCTGGCCGATATCATCGGGGAAAGCGAGCCCATGCAGGCGATTTTTTCCAAGGTAAAACGGCTGAGCCAGGTGGCCGCCACCACCGTTCTTATCCTGGGGGAGAGCGGGACGGGCAAGGATCAGATGGCCAAGGCCATCCATAACCTGAGCCGCCGCAGGAAAAAACAATTCATTGAAATCAATTGCGCGGCCCTGCCGGAGCCGTTGATTGAAAGCGAGCTTTTCGGCCATGAACGCGGGGCCTTCACCGATGCCCGGCATGCCAAGGTGGGGCTGGCCGAGCTGGCCCACGGGGGAACGCTTTTCCTGGACGAGGTGGGGGAACTGCCCCTCTCTCTCCAGGCCAAATTGCTCAAATTCCTGGAGACCCGGACCTTTCGGCGGGTGGGCGGCATTAAAGAGATCCGGGTGGACCTGTTCATCATCGCCTCCACCAACCGGGACCTTGAACAGGCTGCGGCCGAGCGGGCCTTCAGGCAGGATCTGTATTACAGGATGGCCGTGGTCACCCTGACCCTGCCGCCCCTGTGTGAAAGAGCGGGGGATGTGCCCCTCCTGGTTACCCACTATTGGAAGGTCTTTACCCATAAGTTCAAGAAACAAGACCTGGCACTTGACCCAAAGATTTTAGAATGCCTTACGGCCTACGACTGGCCCGGCAATATCAGGGAGCTTCGAAACCTTCTTGAGCAACTGGTCATCCTGGCCGGTGAGAACGGGGTCACCATGGATGACCTGCCCAGGCGGTTCCTGGATTATCGCCCTTTGTCCGACCCCCAACTTGAAACCGGCAAGGGCCCTGCCGGGGTACTGGATTCCGGCCACACCCTCCGGGAGGTCATCGGCACCATTGAAATCAACTCCATTCAAAAGGCCCTTGAGAAAGCCGGGGGCAATAAAACCCGGGCGGCCCGGATGCTGGGAATCAGCAGGTATGCCCTGTTAAGAAAGCTGAAACGCCACCAGCCAGGCTGCTGACAGGCAAAAAACGTGCGCCCGCGCACGAATTGTGCGGTTCCGCACGAAAACACCTCCTCCTTGTGAATTCTCACCTGATGGATTTTTAAATTCCCAAGTACGCGTTTAATAAATATTCCATTTAAATTCAGATGCATCCATCCGGTTCGTCTCTGTTTTCCCCTGCCCGGGCATGGGAATTGCCTTGTGTCCCCTTTGTTTTTGCACAATTAAGAACGGCGCAAATTTACCGCGAATGAAAGGGGGCGGCCTTTCTGGGTGCGGGTTTAAGATTAACCATAATTAGAGGAGGCAATATGGCATTTTTACAAAAACTATTCGGCATGATCGGTGATTTGACCTGGGGGTGGTCCCTGGTTCCGTTTCTTGTGATTTTCGGCCTGTTTTTCACCCTTGCCA
>JAKSBO010001069.1 GCA_022361095.1 Desulfobacterales bacterium
TCAGCAGGTTGCTTCTGAAAGCTGCTGCAAGATGGTCTTTGCGAACATCCGCCTGGTTTATCTCAATCCCAGCATTATTGTCCTGCATTCCCTGCATGGTTCTCCTGAACTGTTTTTTTAATAATCCAACATCTTTGCGTTAAGTTTTTTTGCAATATGAAAAAATAGGCTGTATAAGGATGCGATTTTTAGATTCGAAAGGGGAGGGGGTCGATGAAAAGAAATATAATAGTGATCGCCGTCTGTTCGGCAATAAACACTTTCAATGTTAAAGGATTCTAGGGGGACAAGGAAGCTTAGGGCAGTTTTGAGTTTAGAGATTTTATATGAAAGTACCAATAAGTTACTAAGTTTCTTTCATGTTTTGTTGTGGGACGAGCCTGGGTGTTGATAGACCAGGTCGGCCATGACCGTTATTCAAAAAGTGCCGAAACCAGGCATGTTTTTCCCGGCCTGAACATCCAGCTTGCCAACCCGTCCGGCCTGTTGCACCGGTTAAAATTGATTGAAAAACATCATTATGAATTAAATTCAGTTGATGGGAACTTGGTGTTTGCCCTCTCTCATTTCGCACATTGATCTGAAATTAAATCACTTTTTTAGGGATAGGTGTCCCCAAGACTGATTTTTAATTTTATGATATATGATAGTCTCTTAAATATTGATAAAATTTTTTAACCCCCTATTTTATCCGGGAGAAATAAATATGAAACCGGTTGTGGCCCTTGTGGGCCGCCCCAATGTTGGAAAATCCACACTGTTTAACAGAATTACAAAATCCCGCCAGGCCCTGGTGGATGATATGCCCGGTGTTACCCGGGACCGGCAGTATGCCGATACCCAGTGGGAGGATAAACAGTTTACCCTGGTTGATACCGGTGGTTTTTTAAGTGCGGATGACGACTATTTTGCATCCCAGATCAAAGAGCAGTTGCTGCGGGCCGTGGACCAGGCCGATGTCCTGGTGTTTATTCTGGATGGCCGGACAGGACTTTCGCCCTATGACCGGGATCTTGCCGGTCTGTTACGCCGCACCGAAAAGCCTGTTTTTTATTTGATTAATAAGATTGAAAGCCTGCACCGCCAGGAAGATGAACTTGGAGAGTTTTACACCCTGGGCGTGGACCGGTTTTACAAGGTATCTGCCGAACACGGTCTGGGGGTAGGGGATTTCCTTTCGGACCTGGTGGCCCGGCTGCCCGATGCCCCGGCAGAATCGGAGGAACAGGAGGGTGGTGAGGATAACGGTCCCATCCGTATTGCCATTATCGGGCGGCCGAATGTGGGGAAATCATCCCTTGCCAACCGGCTTTTCGGAGAACAGCGTGTGGTGGTTAACGATAAGGCCGGCACCACCCGGGATGCCATTGAGTTGTCCGTGAACCGGAAAGGCCGGGAATTTATCCTTAAAGACACCGCAGGTATCCGCCGCAAGGGCAAGGTTTCGGACAAACTTGAAAAGTTTTCCGTTATTAAAGCCCTGGACAGTATGGAAGATTGTGATGTGGCGTTGATTCTTATCGACTGTTCCGAAGGCATCACGGACCAGGACATCACCATTGCAGGCTATGCCGAAAAAAGGGGATGCGGGGCTATTTTCCTGCTCAATAAATGGGATCTTGTGGACAAATCCGAAAAGGGGCAGCAGGCGTTTCTCAAAGAGTTGCGCCAGAAAGCCAGGTTTTTGGCCTATGCACCTGCCATCACCATTTCAGCTAAAACCGGCCAGCGTTGCCACAAAATTTTTGATGAGGTGGAAAAGGTGTATAAGGAGTATTGCCACCGAATCAATACAGGCATGGTCAACCGGATCATCGAAGACGCCGTGTACAGAGATGAACCCTCCCTTCACAAGGGGCGGCGCCTCAAGTTTTTTTATGCCTCCCAGGTGGCGGCCAAACCCCCCACCTTTGTCTGTTTTGTCAACTATCCCCAAGCCGTACATTTTTCTTATAAGCGGTATCTGGTCAACCAATTGCGCCAGATGATCCCCTTGAGCTTGACACCTGGTTTACA
>JAKSBO010000178.1 GCA_022361095.1 Desulfobacterales bacterium
CAGATGTAATAATACCGCATAAATTGAGCTGTTTTAGAGGTTCAGGTGGCTCCCAGGCGGTATGAAATAATGTAAAATAAATCCTGGGCAGGGTAGGCACTGGAAAAAAGCATTCGGATACGCCGGGTATTTTTTAAGATGCTTGCTCCAATTTTGAATAGTTTGAGTCGTATCGTCCCACAACTGGCTATAATGGACCCCGAAATTTGAACCAGTTGTTAAGCTACATATGAGGTGATAAAAAGCCGGTTCAAAATTGTACCGAAAAAGGAGGTTCATGCGAAAAAATTATACCGGAAAGTTCAAAGCTAAAGTTGTTGTGGATGTGATTCGAGAAAATGAAACCCTTGCTGAGTTGTCATCCAAATATCAGGTTCATCGGACGATGTTAAACAGATGGAAGAAAGAAGCGATAGAGGGACTTCCGACGTTGTTTTCATCAGCTAAAAAGAAAGGTCAGAATGATACTCAAGGTTTAATAGACGAATTATATAAAAAAATCGGTCAGCTCGAAGTCGAGAATGACTGGTTAAAAAAAAAGGTTAATACAATCAATCTCTGACAGAAGGGGATTAATAGATAAACAGCATCCTTCTATCAGCATTAACCGGCAGTGTGAACTGCTTCGGGTTTCAAAAGGGGCGTTGTATTACAGGCCAGTGGCTATAAGCCCGTACACATTAACCCTTATGGATCTGCTTGATGAGCAGCATACGAAAACTCCATTTTATGGAAGCCGTAGGCTTTCAGCCTGGCTAAGCAAGAAGGGGTATCCGGTAAGCAGGAAACGAGTACAGCGCCTGATGAAGTTGATGAGAATAGAAGCGATTTACCCTGGCCCCAAAACAACAAGGAGGGATGAAAGCCATAAAGTTTACCCCTATTTGCTGAAAAATGCGGTGATTGACAGGCCAAATCAGGTGTGGAGTACTGACATCACATACATCAGAATTGGCAATGGTTTTATGTATTTAACCGCCGTAATGGATTGGTTCAGCAGGTATGTCCTGTCATGGCGCCTCAGTAACACAATGGAAAACACATTCTGCATTGAGGCCCTTGAGGAAGCATTACGGTTCTCGACACCTGGCATTTTTAACACAGATCAGGGAAGTCAATTTACTTCTCTGGAATACTTGAAGATACTGCAAGATAAAAATGTCAAAATCAGCATGGATTCAAAAGGCAGAGCCCTTGACAATGTTTTTGTAGAACGACTGTGGCGAACCATAAAATACGAGGAAATTTATCTGAAGGATTACCGTACAATGAATGAAGCCTATCAATCGTTGAAAGCATTTATAAAGTTTTACAATCAGGAAAGGCTCCACCAGGCCCTGGGATATAAGGTTCCAATGGCAATCTACCATGCGGTTTAAAGGATGAAGGCCAAATGCCTCCGGCGGTCCCTACGGGGTATTAATTTCGTGCTAAGGCGCTAGAATTTAACGCATTAAGGACAAAACATGGGGAAAGGACAGCATACATCGGAGCGCATACTGTCCCCCCATGTTCTCGTCACCAGTCTCGGCGCTCGGGTTGCTTCCCAGCATTGCCCTATCCCCCGAACAGGCGGCCACAGTATCATGATCTTATGAAATAGCAAGAGAAATTTGGTAAGTAAGGAGGACTTTACTGCCAGATCTGACAAGGAATTCCAGAAAAATGTAGCTTAAAAAAAGTCAAAATCGGTCTTGACATTGGGTCCACTTCAGGGTGTTGACTACTTTTGTTATTGATGATGTTATATTCCAATCTTATTAACACGTATAAAGGGAACTCAGCCAGAATTATTCCGAGCCCTGGGGTTTTATATTCCGAGCCGCTACAGCTAAGGGTTCATTCAAAAATCCTGACAAGCCTCACCCCATCCAGGCGAAGCCTGGCATTAAGTATCAGGGACTTAATATGCGCTTGGGCTTTAACCATTGCCTGTGCTTCTTTCACCGAAATTCCGGGATTAATTTTTGCCAGACTCACCAGGCGCTCCGTTTCCCGGGTCAGCACCGCCTCCATTTCAGCTATGCCGTCAAGGCGATGGGTCTGTGCTGTTTTCCGGGCCAGATTCTGACTTTTATCCAGCATGTTTGGAAGAACATCTTGAACCACCTGGGGCAAATCCAGAAACCAGCCCGGATCATCCGTCACCAGAGAAGATTCCCAGTTGGCAGGCAGGTCCCCTGGGGCGATCAATTCTCCGCTATGGTCCACCACAACACGAATGGGCAGTGCCGGAAGAAACCTGTCGGCCAAAGATGTATCCCCTTCAGGAAGGTCCAGAAGAAAAAGCGTTTCAAGAAACAGGCCCTGCATGCCGGTACCGGACAATCCGGCCACGGAAACCTGACCCTCCCCCTGGGTAATAAAATACTCCATCACCTGGCGGACAAAGGGATGGTCCCAGGTTAAAAAATCAAGATCATCCCGGGCAATGGCTGTGGCCCTGTCAAAGGTGACAAATTTGCCTCCCCCGCTCAATGTGGGAAAATTTTCATCGGTCATGCGATCGGGTAAAAAAGAGACCACTGAATTCCCCTCAGCCTCAGTGATATGATCGGTTTCAATGCCGTAGACATCCAGCAGATCCGTCATCAAATTGAAAAGGTCTTGGGATTTTTCCGTTTGTTGAATCATTTGGATCAATGCCTGGGCAGACTCCGGTTTAAAGGAGTTCAGTTCTAGAAGAATATGACGGCCCTGGTTCAGGGCCCGGGAGACCTGATCGACAAAGGCTGCCGTATCATTGATCAAACCCGCCATCTTCTGCCGGATCTCAGAATCTGCCACATCATGCGGCGGTTTATCCGCCTGTTCCATCAACTGAACCACACGGGATCTAAATTGGGTGTACACGGCATGCAGACCATTGACGTTTTCTTTAAACAGGCCGATGCCCTGGTCATACCACAAGGCTAAAATCTCATGGGCGGTGTTGCGGATATACGGCACATGGATGACAATTTTTTCTTTTTGGCCAATGCGGTCCACCCGGCCGATACGCTGCTCTAAAAGCTCCGGATTCACGGGGAGATCATAAAGAAAGAGGTGATGAACAAACTGAAAATTTCTTCCTTCACTGCCGATCTCGGAACAGACCAGCAGTCTTGCCCCTTCAGGATCGGCAAACCAGGCGGCCTGACGGTCCCGGGTCAACAGGTCCATGCTTTCGTCGAACCGGGCCGCATCCACGCTGACATGTGCTTTAAGCCCCTGGACCACCCCTTTTGCCGTCTGCCTTGACCGGCAGATCACCAGAATTTTCTCAGGCTTTAAAGAGAGGCATAGCTGCGCAAGAGAGGCGACCTTTGGATCACCCGTTAGATCATCCGCCAGGGAACCCGTCCCTTCAAGGGGGATCAGGTTCACCTCTCTTTCGGGAAAGCCTTTGATGGAACGGCGCCTGTTTCTGAAAATCACCCTGCCGGGCCCAAAGGCGTCCAGCAACGACTGTGCGGACTCCCCGCGGTCTAATATCTCCCTGACTTGCTGTGCCACGGCTTTGTACCCGTCCAACTCTTTTACAAACGCTGAAAAATCATGATAACGGTGGGGATCTAAAAGTTTTAACTGGGCAAAATGGGTTTCAACGCCCATCTGCTCCGGGGTTGCCGTCAAAAGCATCAGCCCCCGGGTTTCAGCATCCAGATCCGTCAGAAATTGATACAGGGATGAATCTCGTGCCATATGGTGGGCTTCATCCATAACCACCATATCCCACCCCGCGTTGATCAACAGTTTTTTCACCCGGTCCGAGGCACTGATAAACGATTCTGAACAAATTCCCTGCTGATCCATAAGAAAAGGATTCATGTCCGGCTCAGCCGAGGCCGCTTCTTTTACATAGTCGTCATCAAAAATTCGAAAAATTAAACTGAATTTTCGATACAGCTCAATAAACCACTGATGTACCAAGGCATCGGGAACGATAATCAACACCCTTGACATTTGAGAGGTGACCAGAAAACGGTGAATAATCAGCCCCGCCTCAATGGTTTTGCCCAACCCGGTTTCATCACAGAGCAGCACCCGGGGAAAATACCGGCCGGATACTTCTCCGGCAATATAAAACTGATGGGGAATCAAATCCACCTGGCCGCCTAAAAACCCCCTGGCCGGTGATTGCTGATACGCCCCCTGGGCCGATCTGATACGATATCTTAAATCAAACTTGGCAGAGGCCCCGGCAAGTCCGGAAAGAAGCTTGGAAAACGGCATGTCTACCTCTAAAACCGATGACAAGTCATACTCGAACAGCTTTTTTTCCCCTTGGATATAGATCAGAATGCCGCCATTCTCCTCTACGTTTTCCACAGTCATCTGCGTTCCGTCCTCTGCGCTGATCCGGTCACCGGGCTGAAACCGCATCCGTTTGACAGGCGCGGCCGCCCGGCTGTATGTTCTGGCGCAGTCCGAACCGGGGAAATGCAAGGTAATGGTTCTTGGGTCAAAAGAGGAAAGAATCCCCAATCCTAATTCAGGCTCTGTTTCGGAAACCCACCGCTGTCCTTTACAAAAACTGTTTGTCATAGACTCGTCGCTCATGCCGCGTTCAACCCGCCAATGATAATTGTTTAAAAAATAGGGGGTGTTATGCCACCCCCGCATGGGGAAGTCAAGCGCTGTCCGGAATGCCGGGCACAATCGCACCTGTAAAAAAACACGGCATAAGTCTTCCAGTTCAAGCGTGCATCCCATTTTGATGATGGACAAAAACAAACCTTGCTGATATGAAAACCTATTTGGTCAATAAGGGCCATGGGCCGGTCCGGCGGATACAAACTATGAAAACATTTTAACCACAAAACACACGGCAGTCACAGGGCTCTATCTTCAGTCTCTTCTGTGATTTCCGGGGTTAAACTTTTCCACATAAAAAACTTCAGCGGGAAATGCGGCATGATGAACAAAACCAATATAGAGGACCGGGACCGGGACCTCATAAAAAAATTCCGAAACATAATTGAGGAAAAAAAGCAACACAATGAGCCGGAGCCTCAAAAGCGCCCCTGGCCTGCCTTCACATTGGCCGGATTTATTATGGTGGCAATCATTGTGGTCATGGCCTACCACATGATTCCCGAACGTGTGCAGACAGCCCCCTCTTCCACCCCGGAAAAAATGAAGACCGCCGCCCCGAAGACGCCTGTATCCGTGGCGCAACCCACATTAACTAAGGTGGGAAAACCGAGTATCCCCGATGAAAAGCCGCCCCAAGACCCCTTGCCGGAATCGGAACCTGTCATACCGGAAAAAGAGGCGGCACCGCTTTTAGACGTTGTACAGCCCCCGGAAAAACCGGCGCCCATGGAGATACTCCCGGAAATGGTCAACAGCACCGATGTGACCGTCAGGGAACTGGTTGTCTGCCACAGCGTCAAAAACAGGCAATATGTTTCTCCGGAGGACCGTTTTTCCATGAAAAACGGTGCAAAGCCCGTGGTCTGGACATGGATGACCGCCCTGACCGGCAAGCCCCCCCAGGAGCTGAGCCACATCTATTACCTCAGCGGCAAGAGATTTTGCCGGGTCATTCTCCCGGTCCGCTACCCCAGAACCCGCACCTGGAGCAAAGTGACAATGAAAAGACCTGCCCAGGCCGGATCATGGCGTGTGGACGTTGTCAACAATAGCGGCCAGGTCATCGCAAGAACCCATTTCACCGTTGAAATGTGACAGAGACTTTCATCCTTTGGCCCCTTGCCCGATACCACGAACAGCCCTGGCCGGATAGCCCGGATGCACGTCAGCGGACAAAATTAACGCCGATACCGGTGCGGCTGATTCGGGTGATCCGGCCGTTTCGCCGCTGGGGGCCTGTCTCAGCGGTTTGAAAGGTTATGACAATAAAATCGTTTTTTTTATATTTTTCCGGTGTCCTGGATTTGATGAAAATGCCGGAATAACTCAGATCCCGGGCCTGTTCCTTATGCAGGGTGCCTTTGTTTATAAAGTCTACAAAACCATGGAATTCGGTTCTGGGATGCCCGCGGCGTTCCGACCCTTCCGGAACTTTCGGCTCCGGGACAACCCTGCCGGCTTTAGCTAGACCATCTTCATCTATAATACGATCGTAATTGAGGACATAAATATTTTTTGCGGTGGCAGTGTCCGTATCCCGTTTAGCCCATCTGAAAAGCTTAAAAATGTGCACGCAAAAAAAGATCAAAATCAGAGAAATTATAAGGGTGACTATAATGTCCAAGGGTGTCATATATTCTTCCTGAAACGAATACGTAATTAGATTTAGGGTCTCAAATGAAATATAATATACGAAATTGCGGTCCTTAATATACACGGCGATGAAACATTCGCTCTCTTAACAGCAAATCATTTCCATACGAGAATTACAAGAATAAACCCCTATATTTCCAAAATCATGATATAGGCACAGACAGCACCGATAACCTTGGATATTAATTATTTTTTTATCTTTTTTTAAAAATTTTATGCAATGTCGGGGTAAAGATGGGACGATACAGATCCAGACACTGTCTATAAGCAAGAAGGGATGGATAATTTTTCTTTGATTTTATAAGAAAGTCTGTA
This sequence comes from Desulfobacterales bacterium, assembly GCA_022361095.1. Classification (GTDB taxonomy): domain Bacteria; phylum Desulfobacterota; class Desulfobacteria; order Desulfobacterales; family Desulfobacteraceae; genus Desulfobacter. Next base: position 6,547 of record JAKSBO010000178.1, read on the forward strand.
TAAGCTACATAGATCTTTCAACCATTGTTTTATAAGAAAGTATGGGTAAGTTACCCGGATCTTTCAAGCTTTGTTGTGGGGCGAGCCTGGGTGCTGATAGGCCTGGCCGGCCCACGGCCGTTGGTTGTGGGCAGAGCCTGGATTTAAAAAACATACGCATACTTATTAACTTGCCATGAATAATATTTTTGAAAAAATTAAAAAATCCGGCCACTTGCCCCAGCTTCCCCAGGTGATGCTGCAGTTGATCCGGGCCTGCGGCAAAGAGAAGACGGATATTGACGAAGTAACACAAATAATCAGCCGGGATGCGGCACTTACATCAAAATTGCTGGCCATCATTGCCTCTCCCCATGTAAACCTGGCAAAACAGGTTACCACCATCAAATCTGCCGTGGTGTATCTGGGGCTGGATACGGTGCGCAATATCGCCATCAGCTCCTCGGCCATGCAGTTTTTTAAAATCTCCAACGCCACGGAAAATTTTAATATTAACCGATTCTGGTATCATTCGTATAAATGCGCAATTCTTGCACAGCATCTCGCCCGGGCAGAAAGCCAGGTCAATCCGGATCAATATTTTTTGACGGGTCTTCTCCATGATATCGGCACCCTGGTTCTCATGGCAAACTTTCCAGAGGAATATAAAGAGATTAAAGCCAGGGTAAACCAGGGACAAAATGAATTTGACGCCCAGGCCGACATACTGAATACAGACGGCCCGAAGGTCAGTTCCTGGCTGTTCAAGCAGTGGAACCTGAACCCCATGGCGTCTGATTCCGTACAGTTTTTAAGTCAGCCTTTGGCAGATATCGCAGAAGAACTTCTCCATGTTAAAATTCTTTTCATGGCCAACCTCATGGCAGAACCGGAAAGCACAAATGTGACAGAGGATGCACGCGTTCTGACCGATATCCCGGCCGCCGTGCTGAATGAAATTGCGGTTGAGGCTGAAAACGAAGTCCGGCACATGGCCAAAAGCCTTAACCTTGTTCCGGGGTCGCCGGAACAAGGATATCATCTTCTGGCTGATGACATTAAGGACGTTTCACTCTGTTTTGGTACCCTGGACAACCTGCTCAGGGCAAAAGATGTGACAACGATCCTGAAAACCGTCCAACGGGGCCTGGAAATCATTTTCCATATTCCCCGGATCTTTTTCTTTCTTCGGGACAGGGAAAAGGATCTGCTCACCGGAACCTGTGCAAAAGAGGATCGCCATTACAACATTATCGCCAGCATAGCCCTTGCCATGGACAACAATCACAGCCTGGTTGTAAAGTCCGTCAATACCGGCCGGATTGCGGCCAGTACGGGCCAAAAAAATTTGGCGGTATCAGATTCCCAAATCATTCGCTTTCTTGAAACACCGGCCTTTTATGCCATTCCCATTTTTGGACACAATGTCTGTTCAGGCGCCATGGTTATCGGTATGGACGGCAATCTTGCCCAAACCCTGGACAGAAACAAAACCCTGCTGGAGCTTTTTTCCCGCCAGACAGGCATCTGTCTTGAAAATCTTAATTTCCATGAGGCGTATGCCGGGGATATCAGTGATAAAAAAATGGAAGCATATGCCGCCCTGACAGACAAAGTTGTACATGAGATCAACAACCCTGTTACCATAATTGGAAATTACCTTGAAACCCTGAAACTTAAACTGCCGGAAAAACACCCTGCCCAGGAAGAGATCTCTGTTGTCAAAGAGGAGATGAGCCGGGTTTCATCCCTGCTTGAAGGGCTGACATCGTTTTCAAGGCCCAGGGTGGGCGGAACCCTGGAAACCATTGATCTGAACCATATATGCCGCAGGGTGCTGGCAGTATTAAAAAAATCAATTCTTTTGCCCAGACAGATCCGGATTCAAATCGAGCTTGATGAGGCCATGCCCAAGGCCACCCTGGACAGCAACGGATTGAAGCAGGTGATTATCAATCTGGTGAAAAATGCTGCAGAAGCCCTTGAAAAAGGAGATGAAATCCACTTTAAAACAAGGCTTGTTCCCGGCTCGACCAAAGTATTGATAGATGAAAAAAGAAAGCTTCCCGGTGTAGTGGAAATCATTGTCCGGGACAATGGTCCGGGCATCCCGCCACATATCAGGGAACGGCTTTTTGAACCCTATAATTCAAGCAAGGTCGGCACCTCCAATTCCGGATTGGGCCTTTCCATCGTTCACTCCATTGTCAGGCAAATGCAGGGACGCATTACCTGTGACAGCAACCAGGGCAAGGGAACCTGCTTCACCATCCTCATTCCCCTGGCCCCCGATACCCGCCCCAGGCTGCCCGGGGATGAGATCATGTCATGACAAAAACCGGGCAGATTATGATACAGGAAGGCCTGATCTCCCCCAAAGACCTGGCCCTGGCCCTGGATATCCAGAAAAAAAATATAAACAACGGATCTAAAGGCCGCTTCCACCTGTTGGGCATGATACTGTGCGAACTGAATCTGATCACCCCCCTGAACAACTATTATGTATTAAAAAAACATCATAAGCTGATGTCCGTCATGGACCGGTTCTGTGAACAAAGAATGGCCCCACGCCTCCGGCTGGAAAAAATAAAAGCAGAGGCAGACGCCCGGGCGATCCCTTTTATCTCTTTTCTCCTCGAAAAACAGATCATACCCAAGGCCGGGCTTCGACAGGTGCTTTTTGACCTTTTCGGCATTCCATTAAGATCCGTTTCAGACATTTTTTTGGACCAAACCTGCCGCAATGCCCTGACCGCTGTTATAAACAGGGAGGTTGCAAAAAAATTTGGCATCATCCCGCTGCATCTGTCAGGCAACATCCTGACCCTTGGCCTCACCGATCCGGATAATCTGCTTTTTGTGCGCAAACTGGATCTAAAATTCCCCCAGTACCGGTTTTTGCCGGTATTTATACAATTTTACGATTTTAAATGGCTTTATCCCACCCTCTACCCCAAAGCACAACCAAGCTCTCCCCTAAAAATTTGCATGCAAAGCCCGCCAACGGCAGAAAACCCCGGAAACAATGCCGGGCCGGAAGCGATCAGCAATCCAGTGCCGGACAAAGAAACCATCTTCCGGCTATTCAGGCAATATGAAACCCTGCGCCTGGGGCACGCCCCCCGGAACAACCATGAGACCTACAATTACCGCCGGGATCTGTTCTCCCGCTTCATCCGCGGCAGCTATGATGAAATAGCAGCCGAAAGCGGATGCAAAACCATTCAGTTTTCTGCACAGAAAAAAGGGGGCCGTGCCATGGTCATTGCAACGCCCGTTGGCAAAAACCGGGAGGGAAAGGAGATAAAAAAATGACAAAGATGATTACCATTGCATCGGGAAAAGGGGGGGCGGGAAAAACCAGTATCAGCCTGAACCTGGCCCTGGCCCTGGCCGATGCGAATTACCGGATCTGCCTGTTTGATGCGGACCTGGGCCTGGCCAATGTGAATATCCTTACCGGCCTTTATCCGCAATACGGCCTGGCCCAGGTGATGGAAGGCAGCCATACGCTTTCGGACATCATGATCCGCAATGTCAACGGCATAGATATAATACCCGGAAGCTCCGGTGTTGAAAAACTGGCGGATCTGACCAGCCATGAGGCCGGCCTTCTGATCCGGTCATTTATGGAACTGCCTGATTATGACTACTTCCTGATAGATACATCTGCGGGCATATCCTCCCAGGTGCTCTCCTTTTGCAGGGCATGCCAAGAGATGATCCTTGTGGTCACACCGGAACCCACATCCCTGACGGACGCCTATTCTTTGCTTAAAGTTCTTTCAAAAAAAGGGGGCGTGCCCAAAGTCCGGGTGGTGATCAACCGGGTCAAAACAGCACAAGAAGCAAAATCGTCCTATGCAAAACTGAAAAAAACGGTTGTCAACTTTTTATCGGCCCCGATTTTCCCCCTGGGCGTTGTGGCTTGGGATCCCAGTGTATCCAAGGCGGTTGTCTCCCAGGTCCCGTTTCTCATAAAATATCCCGACGCCCAGGCGGCCCGGTGTATCAGAGCGCTTGGGCTTAAACTGGTCAAAGCGCCGGTCAAAGAGATCTCAATGGGGGATTTTTGGGGCCAATGCCTTGAATTTCTGGAAAAAAAATCACCCCGTATCCGGAACACCTCAACAACGGGTTCGGGCCAAAGCAATGATGGCAGCAATGATCTCAACTCTGATGGCAACATCCGGTCGGCACAATCCGCAATTCCCATTGAACGGGAAAA
>JAKSBO010001161.1 GCA_022361095.1 Desulfobacterales bacterium
ACAAATTCCAAGTCATACAGACTCAGCGGTTGCTCCAGGGCAGTCATCACACTGGTGATGGACGGCACCGGCGGCAACAGTTCGCATTCATACAGATCCCCTGTCACAAGGATGGTTTCCGGCACCGTAATGGTCACACCCGTACCATCCACGGATATCACCCCGTCCACCGGCACCGTTCGCTCCACGCCATAGGAGTCTCCACCATCAACACTGAGCTGGTAGGTGGCTTTGTTGCGGCCGCCGCCGGAAACAATCTTGAATGAGATCTGGGCCGCCGCCGTCACCGTGCCCGCAATGGTAATATCTGGCCCGGTGCCGGTCAGCTCAATGGGCCCGATGGGCGTGCGCACAACAAAAGCATAGGTATCCCCCGCCACATGTGTTCCCGCAGCCAAGGTAAGCGTGGCCCCGGTGGAACCGATACTGATCTGGCCGCCGGAATCCGTGACAACTGCATCGGCAAAAGTCTCTCCGCCGTCCGTGCTCAGCCTGTAAGCCGCCGTGCCCAGCGCACCGCCCGTGCTGATCTCCACCACCACATCACCATTTACCGCAGGCGTTCCGGTCACAGCGCCGTCAGGCCCGGTGCCTGTATGTGCCGGCGGAGAAATATATCCGCCGGACAGCCCGGCAGTGGGTACGGCAATGACAATGGGATTCTGTCCGCCCGCGGCAAACAGGTCCCGAAGCCGGTCCACCAGGGGGCCAACCCCCAGCAACCCTTCAAGATCCGAATCCTTTCCCAGCAGATACCCCTTGCCAACAGTGCCCAGGCTGCACACCCCGGCAATAATGGCAGACCCGGAAACATCCCCGGGAGACAAACCACTTGTACCGTCCACCAGATATTCAATTACATCGCCCATGAATTATATCCTCCCGCCGCCCTGGGGACGGCTCCTGAATTTCTCCAATGCGGCCGTAAAATCAGCCTCGGACACCTGTTTACCCGGAGCCCAGCGGACCGAGCGCATAAGCGCGGCGGTCTCCCAGCCCGGGAGCGCCTGTTTTTTTGCCAGATCCTCCACCGGGAAAATCACGTCTTTCTTATCCGGCTGCCGGATAATCGGCGGATTTTTTTTCCCAGGCTTTTCAGCCTTGATTTCATCTTTAACTTCCTTACGCATAAAACCTCCTATTGATACTCAGGTTGCAATTCCACACCCTGGAGGATGGGAAATTGTTTTGTCACATAAATCCCGCCTGTAAACTCGATCCGGACAATGGATTTATGAGGCCCCCGTTTTAACGCCAAACTTGCCTCATCCCGGGTCCAAGGCCGGAATGAATCCTCAAGCTCCACCGTGACGGCATTGTTAAGCCCGTCCGGGATGACCCGGGTGCCGGCCACCCGCTGCTCAAATGCGTTTACAATCCCGGCATAGGCATCAAAGTCCCAGACGTTATCGACCTGGGCCTTGCCGTACTGCGCTTCAAAGGTGGGGGCATACAGCAGCACCCGGAACAGGATCTGCCGCTCGAACTTGCGGTAAACCCGGGTGAAATATTTACAATCAGTACTCCGGGTGCTTGACATCAGGCGCGGTGCCCGCTTTTTTTTGTCTGTCTGCACCAAGCAGCAGGCGGCAAACGTGTGGGTTTTCAGATAGTCCCTGGGCAGCGGTTCAAAAAAGATATTGGTGTCGTCAAACGGAAACGGCGTATCATCCCCCATGACCTCCACCAGTTGGTCAATAATGAACTGTTTGCACGCCCCAATCATTCAATCAACCCCGTAACCCCGCCCATGATCTCCGGCGGGATCTCTTCTTTTATCTCGTCAAACGTGGGCTGCCAAAGATCTCTGGCCGGGATATTATTACCGTCGTTGTCCGGCGGCTCCTGGATGACCGCGATATCCGTCACATCCCCGCCCTCATCATTTTTCATACCGCACCGGACCCCCACAGCTCCGGTAAAATCATCATCCTGCCGGGTGGTGATATTGATGTACATCTGGTTGCCGGCCTGCAAAATATCAGGGGAGAGCCCCTTTCTATCTTTTTGAGCCGCATAACCGGCATCCGGTTCTTCCCAGCCCAGATCCTGGTTATCAACATGATCCAGTACCTTGGCCTCAATCTTTTTGATGCTCTGCCCGATCTTTTTACCCACCTCGCCCTTGGTCTTGTCGGCAAGATCGTCCAGGACTTTCATGCACCGCTGCCAGTCGCCTGTGAACCCCACACCCATTACCGGACCACCTCCATCTCAACCATCACTTTTGTGTCCCGGAACACGGCTGGTTCCCCCAGCTTGGTAATGACAAACTGCATATCATCCATCCACACCGGGGTGTCATATCCGATCAGCAGGACATCGTCCTCATCGACCAAGCCCTTCTCGGCCAGATATTGACGGTTTAAAGCCAATTTAAAGGCGTCCTCTACGAAGGACCCCTCCTCGGTCGCCAAAAGCTCATTTTTAATATTTTTACGGCCGCACAGGACCGGAGCGGCATCAACTCCGCTGCCGAATATCACAGGATACTTCTGGAAGGTATCCGTGACATCCCGGATGGCCCCCAAAAAATCATTCACAGACTGGTCGTCAAGCAGATCCGTCATCACACCTCCTTCAACGGCACACCCGTATCAGTGCCGGCACTGATAAGGGATTTCTTGTCCGCAATATCCGTTTCCAGCTTGGATTCCATCTTCACCAGAAACGCAAGCGTGTCAGTCCACTCAGCCGATCCGGCCCCGTCTCCCTCTGCTTTGGCCAGCGCTTTTTTGTAATGGCTCATGGCCGGCAGGATCAGGGCCTTTGCCGCCATGTCCGCCACCAGGGATTTCTGCAGCACGGTCATATCTTCCTCAGCCACACCGTCCAGCCCGGCCAGTGCCCCGGCCTCCTCGATAAAGGAGCCCAGGGATCCGGCAAACAGCACCGCCTCATCCGGCAGGCGATTCTCCAGCATATCCAGGATAGTCGCCATTATTCCAGCCCCAAAGACCGGTTGAGGTTCTTTATTTCAGCCTGCAATTCCTTATATCCGACTACTTTATCCGCCGGCTCTTTTTCCTGCTTCTGTCCTTGCCAGATTAACCGCTCACTCATAATCTTTGCTCCTTGTCGATTCGGTCCACCAGCCGGGTCATGGCCTGGGTATTAAGAATCACCACCTCCTTGAGGTCCCCGGCCACCTCCTCATACCGCTTCACCAGGGAGGCGTTGGTCAGATACATGTCCCTCATCTCCTTCATATCCGCTGCGTAACGGTCCATAACCTTCTGTACCCGTTCATCAGCCCTGCGTTGGATCTCATCCGTTTTTTGCTGGCCGAAATACCAGAACACCAGAACCAGACCGATGGGGCCAAGACCCAGAACCGCTTCAAGGATTTTCATGTAAGAGGGTGCCGACGTTACGATTGTTGACGGGTCCATCCTACCTCCGCAGACCGGGCACATACTGCCCGTCAACGTAAGTCATGGCCTGCTTGCGATTTCGTCCGGCACGGTAACTGACATGCACCCACCCGGAATCCGGCACCCCCGGCGTGTAACATTCCAAGATCAGCTGGTCGTACACCAGTTCGTGCTGTATCCAGCACGCAAGGTCATAATTGCTTACCCCCGAAACCTCAAAATCCACGGCTTCTCCCTTGGGGTGCTGTGAGGTTTTTGCCCCGCCCACGGCGAGGTTCAGCTCCGGGCTGCGATACCCGGAACTGGGCCGGATCGGCACGCCAAAATGCAGGCGCACCGGCTCCAGTACCTGCACGCACAGGTCGCGCAATTTCACCATCATATTCGCCGGAGGGATATTGTTTATACCCTTGCGGGCCGCGGTATCTGAACGGGTCATTTCGTTTAGTGAAAAATGTTCGGAAAGCTGCATGTCGTTGGTATCCATACCCTTAACTCCTGGGGTTGGGGCCATTGCACCCCCCGCGTCAAAAGAGCCAACCGGTATCCGGCATCCTTGGGCTTTGCTCCTGGCGGGCCTCCCCTTAAAAAAATTATGATAATGGATATTATTTAGATAAGATGTTTGCTGAATGAAATTAACATGTTTCAAGGAAATGTTAAAAAAATGGCGTGGAAAAAGACGGGAAACCCGGACGGCCCGGAACAGGCCGCCCGGATTTTATCATAATTTTTAAAACAACTCTCCCTGGGTCTCCCGGTTAGGCAACCGTCTGCGCCGCTCAGCCTTGATAATCTGACGGGTCCGGGATTCGGACAGCCCGTACTTCACCGCCACCTGCTTAAAATTGCCGCCGGCCTGGAAATCATCGTACATCCGGCGATGGACAAATTTTCTGGCCAGTGTCTCCGGTTTCGGCACATACAGCTGACACCCGGCAAATCCATCCACCAGATCCAAAGCCGCTTTCAGCCCAATCCGTTCGGCCACGGCCCTGAACTCTTCGGGCAGATCATTGAGTTGTATGTCTTCAGAGTTGATCATAAATCAGTTTCAAACTGTATTTTGCCGGTTTCCGGATCATAAAGCTGAATGTCTTTAATCTGAAGACCTATCAGCTCCACAAACTCTCGAATCCGGGCCTGAATATCCGACTCAAGCCGCTGGAGCCTCATAATTTTATCCCGCCATTTCATCGCGGCCTGGTCCCTAACCTGCTCAATAATTCGTTTTTTATCCATGTCGTTACCTTATCAGGAGTTTGTTCTATTATGCTGTTTCTATTTTGACGGATCTGGCATAGGCATCCAGTGAGTTACATCCCAACAATTTGCGATTTTAAAACCTTCACTTTCCCACTCATGATCATCAGAATCCACATCTTCGACGGGCTTGAAAACGTATTTCCCCGAATCACGACCCTTTAATGCGCCAAGGACTTCAATCCTTTTTTGTGGCAATTTTTCTTTTATATCTAACCATCTCATGGTTTTCTCCTGCTAAACTTAATGCCCGATTAAGGTATTCTACCATCCAAGCTCCAACTCGATATTAAGCACTCTATATTTAAGCTGCCGATAACACCCATTGACGATGTTCCCGTGATAATTCGGAAAGCTGCCATGCAGCCACCATTTGCAATTCCTCCAATGACACCACCACGTTGTTTTTCTAAAAAGCACATGTTTAAAATTAGACTTATTGTCCTATACAACCCAAGGTTTTGACATGATCTACACACTCCATTTAATGTACATCATTGATTCCTCTCAGCCCCAGGGTTTCGGCTTTTGTGTATCTTCCTTTTACCGCTCATGCCGTCTCCATCACCCTGGCATACGCCGGCACCACAACACCTGCCACCAGATGAGGGAAGTGTTCCGCAATATAAAAGCAAATCTCAACATCCTCATGGTCGGCCAGCCACCAGTCAGGCCCATGCGCCTTTTTCATCTGGCTCTCAAACATCCCCTTAAGCCCTTCGATGACCATAAAGGCATCACGGGAGGTTTTTACCCGCGAAATATTAAACCGCTTTCGCATCCACTTGACCATACCGTTCTCCGCCCGCCAGGCGATCAAACCGGCCAGGGCATCAATTTTTTCCAGCTCCGCCGGGGTGGCCAGGGCCGTAACCTTGCCCGTTTTTTTCCGGTGCGCCCCGGCCACAGGCCGCTGCCGCCGGAAATACGGCCGCTTTTTAGATGTAATCACAAACTCCTTGGCCTTAAAATCATCAATCACCTCTTCGGCCTGGGCATAGGTCAGCTCAGTGGTGGAGCCGACACCATACCGCGTCATCAACATCACCTGCTTATCTACTTTGCCCATGCCGAAATGGTTGCATGCCATACCGATTAACTGACGTTGTTTCTTGCTTGATTCACGATTGTCTTTAATCATTTCCACATCCTATAACGCAGCAAAATCAAGACTGATGGGGCGGTACTGATCCTGATTACCCACCCGCTCATACACCCGCATATACCGTTTGGACCCGATTACCTGCAAACTGTCCGATATGGCGTCCATGGCCTTTTTCCAGTCCGGATCAACAATCTCCAGCCGCCGAAGCCCAAGCACCCGGCGCAGGTTAAACTTGCCCTCCTGGTTAACGGCAAAGGCGTCATTGATAATAGTCTTCACCTCGGACCGGCTGCCCCGGGTCCATGAATTCAACAGCGTATCAATCAGGGCCTTTGCCGCATTCAGCCGCTCATCCGGCACAACATATTCAGCCACCTGCACCTGTACTTTGTACCTGCCGTCAAAAGAGAACAGATTCAGGTTCCCCTTTTTGCCGCCCAGGGACACCCCGTAATCAGACGCAGACATCTCCACAAAGGCGTCCATCTCAGACATGGCCGTCTCCTTGAACTTCGCCATCTCTTTTTGCACTGACAGCGCATTCTCCACGATATCCCGGACCAAGCCATCCCTTGTTTTATCAATCTCCTTGACATTATCCTTGTGCACAAGACGCCCCAGGCTGTCTGTCATATAATCATTCAAATTCATATTCGCCTCTAACATGGACACTCCCCCTTTGTTCTATTTTTCCTAAAACGGCGGACCGGCTTTACAACGCCCGTCCCATCCCTCTGGCTCTGACCAGCATATAATTCCCCGAAGGCACCACCCGGGTGGACCGGCAATACTTACACACCGCCCCCGTATTGGAGGCACAATAAAACCGCCCGCAAACATGGCAGTACATCTCAAGACAAAATCCCGGGAAACGGCTGCCCCGGTTCTTTAAATGAACACCAGACATATTCACCCCCTTCTCTTTTCAGCAGCTTAAAATCAAATCCCCGGTCACCTTTGCCTCACCCATCCGGGCCGACATGTTCATGGCCCGGACTACAAGATTATTGACCGACAAAGGAAAACTCCGGTTCACGGTTCTGCGGCCGGACTGCCGCTCCAGCTTTTTGTTGATCGCGTCATAAACATCATCCGCCAGAACATCGCCGGCCTTTTTGCCCACCCGGCCGAACTTATGCTCCAGGTAAGGCCGCACAGCTTCGCCAAGCCCCTCAATTTCAGCCGTGGTAATTCGCCGGATTACTTCCCGGATATCGGAATTGCCCACCTCATCCAGCTTCTTGAGCAGCTCCGGCTGGCCGATCAAAATAATCCCGATCAGCTTCTCAAATCCGGTCTCCATTTCATAAATCTGCTTGAGCGCCTTGAACGCCCGCTTGTCAATGGTGTGGGCCTCCTCAATCATCAGTACCTGTCGCATGCCGTTTTCCGCCCGGGCCTTCAGGAGCCGGACAGCCTGCCGGGTCTTTTGCTCAAGGCTGCGCTTGGGCACCTCATCAGATATATCCATAACAATGGCGTCCACCAGGGAAGCCGGCGTCACCCTGGATTTATCAATAATTAGAGGGAACACCACCTTTATCCCTTCG
>JAKSBO010000672.1 GCA_022361095.1 Desulfobacterales bacterium
ATTGGTGTTGCACCAGTTGGTTGTTCAGTACTTGCATATGACTATTTCAACTGTGACATGCATGAAGCTTCTCATGGTAGAGCACCTGCAGTTGCAACTGGTATCAAAAGAGCATTACCAGACAACGTGGTATTTACTTACCAAGGTGATGGTGACTTAGCATCTATCGGTACTGCTGAAATCGTTCATGTGGCTCATAGAGCAGAAAAGATCACAACAATCTTCGTTAACAATGCGATTTACGGCATGACTGGTGGTCAAATGGCGCCAACAACATTGATTGGTCAAAAGGCAACAACTTGTCAAGATGGTAGAGATTTAGCTCATACAGGCATGCCTTTAAAGGTATCTGAAATGTTATCTACTATTCATGGTGCTGCATTTGTTGAAAGAGTATCAGTTCACAATGCTGCTGCTATTAGAAAAGCTAAGAAAGCTATTAAAAAAGCATTCGAATGCCAAATCAAAGGTGAAGGATTCTCTATTGTTGAAGTATTATCTACTTGTCCAACAAACTGGGGTATTGCACCAGTAGAATCTTTAAAATGGTTAGAAGAGAACATGATTCCTTACTATCCATTAGGAAACTTCAGAACACCAGAGGAGGCTTAAGATGTTAAGAGAGAAAATTATTTGTGCTGGTTTTGGTGGTCAAGGTGTTATGTCTATGGGACAAATGTTAACATATGCTGGTATGATTGAAGACAAGCAAGTTTCTTGGTTACCATCGTATGGTCCTGAGATGCGTGGTGGTACTGCAAACTGTAACGTTATCGTTTCAGATTCATTAATTGGTTCACCAATTATCGTTGATGATGCAACATGTGCGATCGTTATGAACTTACCTTCTCTAGATAAGTTTGAAGCAGACTTAGAGCCACAAGGCAAGCTTTTAATCAACTCATCGTTAATTGAGAAGAAAGCATCAAGAGAAGATGTTCAAGCTTACTATATTCCAGCTAATGAAATTGCAATCGAGTTAGGTAATGACAAAATTGCTAACATGGTCATGTTAGGTGCTTACATTGAGTTAACTAAAGCGGTATCTTTTGAGTCTCTACACAAAGCACTTCAAAAGGTATTCGGTGAAAGAAAAGCTCAC
>JAKSBO010001121.1 GCA_022361095.1 Desulfobacterales bacterium
ATGTCCATGTTGGCAAAATTCAGCACCACAAATTGAAACTTTCCGGATCTGATCTGCTCGCAGGCTGTGTCCGCCACTTTGACGGCACTCATTTCAGGCTTTTTGTCATAGGTGTCCACATCCCGGGGAGAGGGGATGAGTATGCGCTCTTCCCCGTCATAAACAGCCTCATCGCCGCCGTTAAAAAAATAGGTGACATGGGCATATTTTTCAGTCTCTGCAATGCGAAGCTGGGGAATTTTGTGTTTGCTCAGGAGCTGTCCGAAAATTTTATCCAGGTGCTGGGGGCCAAAGGCTGCGGGCAGATCAAAGTGTTCGTCATACCGGGTCATGCATACAAAGCCGGAAAGTGCGGGATTAACAGTGCGCTTAAACCCATCAAAGGCTTTTTCCGTGAATGCCCGGCAGATCTCCTTGGCCCGGTCAGCCCGGAAATTAAAAAAGATGAGGCCGTCTCCGGATTCAACGTTTCCTTCATTGCCCGGACAAAAGTAGGTTGGTTTGATGAATTCATCGGTTTCGTCCCTGTCATAGGCAGCCTGGATGGCCTGGGCCGGGGTCTGGTTCGATGCATCAACGCCCTTGCCTTGTGTAAAAAGGTCATAGGCTTTTTCTACCCGTTCCCAGCGGGTATCCCTGTCCATGGCCCAGAAACGCCCGGTCATGGTGGCCACCTTTCCTGTGCCGATCTCCTGGATTTTTTCGTCAAGCTGTTTTAAAAAGTCAACACCCGATGTGGGAGAGGTATCCCGGCCGTCCATGATCGGGTGGATGTAGACCCGGTTAATGCCCCTTTTCTTTGCCATTTTGATTAAGGCAAACAGGTGGTTGATGTGGGAGTGTACGCCGCCGTCGGACAGCAGTCCCAAAAGATGAAGGCTTTTGCCGGTTTGTTTGATCTTGTCCATGACAGAGCCCAGGGCCGGGATGGAAAAAAAGCTTTTATCCCGGATCGCCATGTTGATCCGGACAAAATCCTGGGCCACAATCCTGCCGGCCCCAATGTTCATGTGGCCGACCTCTGAGTTGCCCATGGTTCCCTCGGGAAGGCCCACTGCCTCACCGCTGCATTTAAGGGTTGTGCTGGGAAAGTCAGTCAGAAGTGTGTCCAGAAACGGTGTGTCGGCTGCGGTCACCGCATTGCCTTCTTTAGATTCGTTGATCCCCCATCCGTCAAGAATCATCAAAATATTGACCGGCTGTTTTTCAGAACTCATCGTCATCCTCCATATTTGTTTTTGTTCGTGTGCCGAATCCGGATAGGTCGACGTGCCCGGCATCACTCCACAGGCCTTCAAGGTCGTAAAACGCCAGGGCATCGGATTCAAAAACATGGATGATCAAATGCCCGAAATCCAGAAGCGCCCACTGGCCCTCCTTGATGCCTTCTGTGCCTGTCGCCTTTATCTTTGAACCCTTAAGGGATTTTATAATGTGTTCGGAAAGAGAGGTGACCTGCCGGCTTGATCCGGCTTCTACAATGACCACCATGTCCGTGTAAGAGGTCAGTTCACTGACCATCAGTGCAGTTACGCTTTTAGGTTTCCGGTCAAATATGGGGGCAAGATAGGGGGTATATTCCTCTTCAAGGGCGATCATTTATATAAATCCTTTGTTCTGATAAAAGTCTCAACATTTTCAGGTACAAGTCCTGAGATTGATTTACCGGATTTGATTCTATTTCGTATCTGTGTCGATGAAATATCTATTCTTGGCACATTGCAGATGCGTATGGGATAAAGCCGGTCATGGACAAACGTATTATCGTCTTTAAGCTTGTAGCCTTTTGAAACGTGTTCGTCAATGAAGGAAGCAAAAGGCTTAATGCCGGTTTTTTTACCCCGCTGCATGACAATCACGGGCAGGGTCTCAAAAATATGATAGGCCTGCTTCCAGGTGGGTGTGTCAAAAAAAGCATCAGAGCCTAGAAGAAGATGAAACCGGGACTGGCTGCCAAAGATACGCCTAAACTCAAATATGGTATCAATGGTAAATGAGGGGCCTTTGCGCCGCAGTTCAATGTCGGACACATGAAATCCGTTCATATGTTTTACAGCATCCGTCACCATGCTGAGCCTATCCCGGGCCGAAGCCAGGTTCAGGTTCGGTTTGTGGGGGGGTAGGGCTGACGGGTAGAGAATGATCGTGTCAAAGGCGTACTGATCCTTGACATATTTAATAATGCCCAAATGTCCGTTGTGAATCGGATTGAAAGTGCCGCCGAAAAGTCCTGCATTCATCTTGGCTGTGTCCGTTAAACATTGCCCGGCACGATTACTTATCTTCAGTCTCTGTTGCTTGAAGTATTTGGGCCAGGTGTTTGATCAAAGGTTTAACACCTTTGCCGGTGGCTGCGGAAATAGTAAAAACAGTTTGATCAGGCAAAGCGTTTTTAAAGGCTTGAACCCGGTTTTCAGTCCCCGTAAGGTCTGTTTTATTGAGTACCACAACCTGGGTTTTATTTGCAAGGCTATCGCTGTGCATTGACAGTTCATTGTTGATAAGATGAAAGTGTGCCAGCGGATTTTCCGGATCAATGGTGCCGGAATCAATAAGATGCACCAGGATACCGGTACGTTCAATATGTTTAAGAAATTTTATCCCAAGCCCCACACCTTCATGGGCACCTTCGATCAGCCCGGGGATATCGGCCACGGCAAAGGGTTCGCCAAAAGGCGCTTCCACCATGCCGATGGTCGGGGTCAGTGTGGTAAAAGGATAGTCCGCAATTTTAGGACGGGCCGCGGACATGGCCGAAATCAGGGTGGATTTGCCGGCATTGGGCAACCCCACAAGCCCGACATCCGCCATGAGTTTGAGCTCCAGGCGAAGTTTCATCTCAATACCCGGGATTCCGGGCTGGGCAAATCTGGGTACCCTGTTGGTGGATGTGGCAAATCGCTTATTGCCCCGTCCGCCCATGCCGCCCCGGGCCAGGATTATATCTTTGTCCGGATCGGTGAGGTCCGCAAGAACCTGGGATGTTTGGGCATCAAAAACAATGGTGCCGGGAGGCAGTGACAGGTAACAGTGGCTGCCGTTTTTGCCATGCTTCTGCCGGCCAAGGCCCGGAGAGCCGTTCTGCGCACTTAAGCGTTTCTGGCGGCGATATTCATACAGAGTCCGTTTTGAAGGATCCACCCGGAGGATAATATTTCCCCCATCGCCGCCGTCTCCGCCGTCAGGCCCGCCTTTTTCAACGAAACGCTCACGCCGGAAACTGACGCACCCTGAGCCGCCGTTTCCGGACCTGATCGTAACAATGGCCTCATCAACAAATTTCACCGGGCATAAACACTGACTTTTTTTCTGTCACGACCTTTTCTTTCAAAGGTCACGACACCGTCCATCTTGGCAAAAATGGTATAATCCTTGCCCATACCGACATTGTTGCCGGGATGAATTTTGGTGCCGCACTGTCTGATAATGATATTACCGGCGGTAACTTGTTCGCCGCCGAATTTTTTTACGCCCCGCCGCTGGGCGTTTGAATCACGGCCGTTTTTTGAACTGCCTGCTGCTTTTTTATGTGACATGTTTCACTCTCTTTCATTAACACGTTACAAATTTAATATTCCTTGGGAACAAACGCTTGCGCTGCTGGCGCTGCTTACGCTGAAATGGAATCAATCCTGATTTCAGTGTAGTGCTGTCTGTGCCCTCTCATTTTCCGGTAGCCTTTGCGCCGTTTGTATTTGAATACAAGCTGTTTTTTGCTCCGGCCCTGTTCCACGATCATCGCTTTGACCGTTGCGTTTTCAACCTGGGGTGCACCCAAAGTGATGGTCTCACCATCGGAATATAAAAGGACATCATTAAATTCAATTTGAGATCCTTCACTGCCTTCAAGTTTTTCAACTTTCAAAACCTGATCTTCGTGGACCTTGTATTGTTTGCCCCCGGTTCTGATTACTGCATACATGGGTTTATCTCCTTACAATCTGACATCATATATCGGGTACTTAAAAAAACTCTGCATGATATAATTATTTGCCTGTATTGTCAATTAATATTTAAATTTCATATGTGGTTCGGGAAAGGGATGGAAACCCACACGCCGGCCGTGCGGACCGGACCTCCTTATAGGCTATAAGCCGTAAGAATCGGCCATCCTACCTTTAATCCTCTCTATGGTTTGAAGATCCGGTTTAAATGGTAGCTCCGGTATCTTGGGCAGAGGCAACTGATGGGTTTCACGGAAAGGCGTATCCTTGAGCTTCATATTGTATGCCGTGACCATGAGGGTTTCCAGGTTAACAACATCCTCAATGTTATAGGCCAGCAGGGTTTCCAGGGCCTTCTCATTATTGTTCTGCCGGTAATCATGCCATAAGAAAACGGCAAAATAGCCGTCAACCCCATCCAGATCCCCACGGTCCAGTCCCAGGGCCTTTTCACAGCGTTTCAACCCGCCGGAGTAGCCTAAGCTCTTCAGCACATACCGCAAGTCTATGTGGGCATGATTCATCCGAATGCCGAATTGACCTTCGATGAACGGCACATCAAAGGCTTTTCCGTTGTAGGTCACAATGACGTTGTAATCCTGAATATCTTCTATGAAGTCTTCAAGATTTTGCCCCTG
>JAKSBO010000078.1 GCA_022361095.1 Desulfobacterales bacterium
CACCTCCACCAGGCGTTTTAAATTCACTGCCTGGATATAGGCCTCGGCCACCTGGAAAAGATAATTGCTTCGAACTGTTTGTTCTGAAAATTTTGCCTTTTCAATGTTTTTTTTACTGACGTCATAAGCGATCAGTTCTTTGCCGTTCAAGGTAAATGACTGGGTGAGTTTTGCACCTAATGTATTGACATCCTGCGTATAAATATCATCATTTTTATAATTCAGGTAACTGCCGTAAAGCGCAGCCGAAGGGACCAGCACGGACTGGGCCCGTTTTTTGTCCTGTTCTGCAATATAGGTCTGTTCTCCGGCAATCCGGATGGTTTCTGCGTTTTTATTGGCCAATCGGCACAATTGTTTCAAGGAGTATGACGGTTCGCATATACCTTGTCCTGCAAATCCGAAAACCAGTAAAAAGAAGGCCTGAACACACCTATTAAACTTTTTCATATTCAATTTATCCCGGGTTCCTTTAAAAAAAAACTATTGGGTTTCCAATTAATAATTCACTGAAAATGGTGACGGTTTCACGCGTTCCTGGGTTTTCAAGTCTTTTTTTAAAATTTTTCCAACATTGGATTTGGGCAACTGATTTTTGAATGCCACGGCAACAGGCAGTTTGTATTTGGCAAGCTTGGTCGCGCAATAGTCGATAACCTCCTTTTCCGTCATTGTCTTTTTTTCCTTGAGGACAACAAACGCCTTGACGGCCTCTCCGCGTTTGGGGTGGGGGATGCCCACTACACAGGCTTCAAGGATTTTTGGATGCTCACACAATACTTCGTCAATATCCCTGGTATAGATAGTGTAACCGCTGGAGACAATAACATCTTTTATGCGGTCTACAATATAGAAATAACCGTTTTCGTCCATTTGGGCAATGTCCCCTGAGCGCAGAAATCCATCTTTTGTGATGGCTTCGGCTGTGGCATCCGGCTGATTTAGATAGCCTTTCATGACCTGGGGCCCTTTGATGAGAAGTTCGCCCGACTCTCCTATGGCCACCTGCCGGGTATGGTCTTCAAGGTCCACAATTTTGCAGATGGTGTCGGAGAGGGGAAGTCCGATGCTGCCCACAACCCGTTTGCCCTGGAAGGGGTTGATATGGGTGACCGGCGTGCATTCGGTGAGGCCAAAGCCCTCCACGATAATGGAACCCGTTTTTTCCTGAAACTCGTTGATGATTTCAAGCGGAAGGGGGGCTGAACCGGAAAAAGCGGCCTTTAGTGAACTTAAATCTGTTTTTTCCATGTCCGGATGTTCCAATATCCTGATATACATGGTGGGTACCATAGGGGCAAAGGATACTTTAAATTTGGAAATGGCTTGCAAAAGCTGATTGGACTGGGGCCTGGGTACCAGTACATTGCGCCACCCCATTTTAACGGCATAGTTCATG
>JAKSBO010000671.1 GCA_022361095.1 Desulfobacterales bacterium
CATGAGATAAACAATCCCCTGGCCAGCATGCTCCAGACCGCCCATGTCATGGCGGCCCGCCTGTCCGGGGATATGGTCATCCCGGCCAACCTGGCTGCGGCCAAAAAGGCCGGCACCTCCATGGAAGTCATCCAGGCTTTCATGGAAGAACGGGGAATCTCCCGGATGATCCGTACAATTAATGAATCGGGCCGGCGGGTGGCGGATATCGTTGACAATATGCTCAGTTTTGCCCGAAAGGGCAATGAACGGATCGCTTCCCATTCTCCGGCAAGGCTTTTGGACAAAACCCTGGAACTGGCTGCCACGGATTACGACCTTAAAAAGAAGCATGACTTCAAGCATATCCGCGTCGTCCGGGAATACGATGAAAGCATCTCTGCCATACCCTGCGAAGATGCTAAAATCCAGCAGGTCCTGCTCAATATTTTCCGGAACGGTGCCCAGGCCATGCAGGATTCCGGCACATCTGATCCGGCATTTGTTGTCCGGACCCGCCTGGAACAGGATATGGTCTGCCTGGACATCCAGGATAACGGGCCGGGGATGGAAGAAACCGTCCGCAGGCGGGTGTTTGAACCGTTTTTTACCACCAAAAGTGCTGATAAAGGGACAGGGCTGGGGCTTTCTGTATCATATTTTATCATTGTTGATGACCATGGGGGAAAAATGGAGGTTGATTCGGCCCCCGGGAAAGGCACTAAATTCAGTATCATGCTTCCTTTCAGGTCCGGAGCCCCGGAAAACAGCGGCAGAAAAGCCGATGAGTGAAAATTTTCACGCAACGCAGAGATCGGGCAAAAAGGGAGTCGGCTGAAGTTGTTATTTTGATAAACCCGAAAAGTGGAGAAAATTATGAAAGATAAAGTAAGCATTATAAATTTCTTTTTAGCGACATTAATAGTGATATGTCTGTTTTCATCCGCAAATGCACAAGTGCCGGAATTGCCTAATCCTAATCTTCCGGATATTGCAATGGTAACCTGGCATACAGGGCCAATTCCACAACTTGGGATACCACATTATAATGGCCCGATAATACTATATAATCCAATTGTTGCTTCCCAGATAGGTCCTCTGCTTAATGCTTTTTTTCGAACCCACGAATATTGCCATATCAGGCTAAACCACATCCAACA
>JAKSBO010000047.1 GCA_022361095.1 Desulfobacterales bacterium
AGTTCAAAAACTATGAGTTGAAGACCGATGGGGCTGTAGATTTCCGTGGTTCTGGTGACTGGACGATTGCCTTCAACGGTGGTCAACCTGACCACTGTTGCCCACTCGGGATTCTCGATATGTGGATTCTTTTTAATAATTCTGGCAATGGCACTTTTGGGGTCTTGGTACCTCAACCATTCCCCAACAACCCGCCGGGTAAAATAAGGCGTGGTACCGATATAACCGGCCTCCTTAATCTGCACCGCACCGTACTCAAACGTCAGAAATGGAAAAGGATCTTGAAACTTGCCTGAATTTGACATACGTTTACCCTTACATGTTTTGGTGATAGAGTTAGGCTGCGGCATGTTGACGTGCCCTGGAATCCGGACGCCCGGCCTTGGTGGGGTTTGTTTTAATATCCCAGAGTTCTGTTACGTCCCGCCCGATGATTTTGGCAATAAAGCAGCGCAAGCCGTGGCTGGTTCCCTTGTTGTGGATCACAAGGTTGACGCTCGGCTGGCTCACCCCGAATTCATCGGCTATCCGGACCTGGGTATAACCAGCTCTCTCCAACTCATACTTGATTTGTGCAGGGGTCATTTTTGCTTTGACCATTAGTGACTCCTTTTTTGGTGTGGCTATAAATAAATTATAAAAATTAACTATTGAGAGTAACTTAGTTCACTATAGTAACCATGTCAACGAAAAAATTAACTAAAGATAACGATTTTCCTAAAAGACTCCGCGCTTTAATCATAGACAAATTGAAGATCAGTCAAGCTAACTTCTGCAAAAAGCATGGCATTACAAGTGGTTATCTTTCAATGATTTTATCTGGCAAGCGTGGACCGTCTGCTGATTTGATTGCAGAAATACATCTTAACTATAGTGAACACCTAACTTGGCTTCTTACCGGCAATGACGAAACCAAAGACCCCTTACCCAGCAAGCAGTCCGTAATATCTGAACACCAGGATATGATTAAAAATTTCAAAAACCCTGAAAGAGCCAAGGACATAAATAAGAAATTGCTTGAGATAGAAGAGTTAAGCGAAAAGATCTATGACAGAGTGGATATATATATAGAGGCAGCCAGGGACTCTGCAAGAGCCGAAAAGGGTTTAAAAAAAACTCGAAAAACCCGCCGGGGTCCGAGGGAGTTCCAACCCTCAACCCAAAAGAACCGCGCCAATGGGAACTGATCTGTCACTCATGCACAAGGGCCTGGCCAGATGATTTTTTTATCTTTGACCACAAAGGCTGGATCAAGCCCGGCATGTGCAACTGCCCGACGCCGTCCAACGCCAGACCCCCAAACATCTTTGACTACATGGCAACATCCTGGGACACAGGTGTATTAAAAGACGCAATGATAATCGCCGAGGAGGCCACCCCCGAAGCAATGCCCCTATCTTTCAAATTCATAGACAAGGTCAAACATTTCAACTGCCTCCTCTACCGAACCGGCCTCCATTTCCTGATCGGCGGCTGCAACGTCACATACAACATCACACCATTCCCACGGGTTGGTGCCGCATAAAAAAGGAGAAACCCAAAAACAACCTTACCCGGCTTTTTAACTCAACGCAGCCCGATTCAAAGACAATCCCAATCAAAGAAACCTCATGGAAATTCAAATAAATGCAGCAGGAAAAATTGTAAAGAATCCTCAAATGAAATAAAAAGTCTTATATCCGTCTTGAGCAATTATGAGAGTAGCGACATTTATTGTCTGAAATTGGCTACCGAAAAGTACAACATCATACCCGCTAAGCTCCAAACCACCATAAGACTTAGAACACCGCAGCCGGGGTCGGCATGAATAAAGGTAGCAACAGAAATTGTAACCGCATTCGCGCCTTTGACCCCGCAGATTTTCAATCATGCCTGGTTGATTTACAAATCAGCCGATGATTTAATCGGCGTAGCCACTAAGGAGCCGATGAACCCATGAAATTAGAAATAAAAGATTCCCCAGGAGCCATGATTAATGTCATCAACGGGGACCAGTGTCTGACATCGCCAGATGAATTCCTTGCAGCATCCTCTATACAAAAAGGGTTCTCGCAGTATGCCGACTTGGTCAAGAAAGGGAAGGCTGACAATATCAATAATAAAGGCTATTGATCATCTGGATTATGGCCGGCTTGAATTCAACAAACAAAATTATAAGGATAATAAAGGGCACACCCAAAAGCATACGGACGCAAATCTTGTGGGCCTGGAGTGCAATATAATTCGTTTCAACAAAAGAACCATGAAAGGGATCCTGGAAATATATACAGGAAATACATCCATATCCAAACCCTTTATCGCAAAAGCAGGAGCAACAGAAGATTATATAGATGCTTTTAAAGCACCATTGGTAACGATAACTGCTGAAAGAGAATTGGAAGTGAACGCCCTCGGAGAAACTACCGTCCTTTCATACCACGCTGTCAATGTTAAAACCCATAGTTGATATTAGCTATGCTCAGATGCGGTTATATAATGAGGTATGGAAAAATATGCGATTGGTTTTGGGAAAGTATGGTTAAAGTCCGGTTAAAATATCTACATCAAAACAACTTTGAAAAACGCCTCATTGTTACCCGATGTAAACCACCTGTTAAAAAAATTTCAACCAACTTATAACATGTTTAGGCACTTAGTTATCACCCCCCTGCACATTTATAGAGGGCGTTAAAAAATGACATAGAATTCTGAACACTCCCAAATTTTATGGTCGAGTAGGCAAGACCGCTTCAGTTATTTTATCTTCAAAATTACTGATGCCCAATGGCCTACCTTTTGTACTCCCCGGTTTGGGTTGCGGATGGTAGCCCATATCCTTCAGCCTTTTTGATAGATTCTGCAGATTTTCAATGAGATGCTTTCCGCAGTCCTCTTTATGTTACACCATCTTTTCCGGCGGCTTTATCTGCCGCCAGCATTCCGTAGCATTTCCGCAAATTGTCAATATCCGCCAGATGGTGATATGATGTAGTGAATACCAGACTGGGAGATTTGCGGGCTTTTATTCCTATCCGCTCAATGTGTGTTGCCACAGTTGAATCACTCCTTGTATAGTGTCTGTGTTTCGTTTATCACCCACGGTCTGTCTAAGTGTAATCAAAATACCCCCCGGAACATTAAGCCACAAACCTGCCCTTGCCGGTATCTGCCGTTGGGTTCATAACCTTACCCTGACTTCATTGTAAATTTTTGCCCCAAAAAAGAATCAGCTTTTAGGGCTGTAATGACGCTTCAGCCAGGACCCCAGCCCGTCAAGGCCGGGAAACAGCACACGTTCCGTGATATTGCACAGATCCAGTTTATCCCGGCATTCCCATTTGAGGTCTGCCGGAATAATGATGCGCTGGAAACAACCTGAATGGAGATTCAGCCAGTCATCAATCATGCGGCGGGGATTGGGCATGACAGAAAAGAGCGCATACTGGTTCACGATGCGCTCGTCAATGGATGGCGGTTCAAAAAAAAGAAGGAACTCCTCGGACCGGCCCAGGGCATCAAACTGGGTTAATGTTTCAACATACTGGTGAAAGGTTTTTTCCCCGGCATGGCAGTCCGGCGTTTCATGGCCAATGCTTGTAAGCAGCTCCACGGTAAACGCCTGGGCGCCTTCTGCGCCCAGTTGGCTTTTAAGCTCCGGCGGCAGAAGCTCATGGGCCCGTTCATAGTTTATCCGCCATATCACTCCGTTAAGGTCAAACCGCTCAATATTGGCCAAGGCAAAATGGAGGGCGATATAAGGTGAATAGGTCCAGTCCATAAGGCGGGTGGGCAGGCCATGGTGCTGGGCCACGGCCAGAAGGTGCCAGAAGGAATCGGGATCTTCGCGCCCCTGGGCCTGGGAATATTTACGAAAATTTCGCAGCAGATGCTTTTCAAGGGTCCAGAACGGCCCGCCCAAACGCATCAGAGAGGTTTCCAGGCGGTAGGATTCGTCGGAAAGCCCCCGGTAAACAAAAGGAGGCCGGTATCTTTGAATGGCATCATTCCAGGCACCTCTGAACAATTCTTCCTGGAGCATGCCCCAGGAATCGACGATGATGTCCGGCATAAACGTTGCTCCCCCCGGGCAGCCCCGGATTCTTTATTTTGATGATCGAATTATTTTTTTTTCTGGGCAATGGCCCGTACCAATTGATCTATCTGGTCCTCGCCAAACACCGAAATACCGTTCCGGCTTAGAAGCGCGGTTGTCACCCCCATGCCGTCCACAAGAGAACGGCTGAAACTGCCGTCATAGATCCGGCAACTGCCGCAGGAGGGACTTTTCTGTTTTAAAAGTGCGGTTTTGGTACCGCAACCGAGCGCTTTGTCCAAAGCGGCCCGTGCCCCTTTGATAAAAAATTGCGTAACATCGGCCTGTGCGGTTATCACCTGGGATGTACCGGCCCACACCCCCTGGCCGCCGCC
>JAKSBO010000133.1 GCA_022361095.1 Desulfobacterales bacterium
ACCCCAAATTTTGCCCATTACGGCGCCGGCCTGAAATTTTAATTTTCGAAATACGAATACGCCGGGCGTCTGGCCAGACCCATAACAAAGCAGGCGCAGGCTTATTTAGACACCATTAATAATCATAATAAAAAGCCACGGTGATAATACCCGAGGCACAGACGATCATAAACGCTATGGCCAACTGGCGAAAAAGCCTGCGGGCACCAAGCGTGTAGACATAAAAGAGCTTTACAATTGTATTGGAGATGGCACCGATCACCAGATTTAAGCTGGCCCAGTCCATTGAAATAATGCCTGATTTCTGGGCATCGCTTAATGAAAATGCGATTGCATCAACGTCCACCAAACCACTGACGATAGAAACCACCGGCAGCCACCGGTCTCCAAGATAAACCGTCGCCAGTCTGGTCAGGACCAATATTGTGCTGAAAATTGCGCCGAATGTAATGGCGGATTTGAGACAAAACGGATTATTCAACTGCATCGAAGAGATATTCTGCGGATTTTCCTTGCTTTTTTTCAACGACAAATAGAGCGCCAGAAGTATCCCGGTTATTCCCATAACGGCTATGGGCAGGGTTATATTTTTCACCATTTCTTGATTTACAATGGCAATTTCAAGTAGCAGTCTTGGAAACATGATTGCGGATGCAAGCAAGATAGCCACAGCAAAACGCCTGTTAAACATCGGCGATTCCATACTCCGTTTTGCAAAAGATACCGTTGTTACCGTTGAGGAAGCCAATCCGCCGATAAATCCTGTAAAGCCGATCCCCGCGCCAGGCCCAAGTATCTTGACGGCGATATATCCCACTAAACTAATAAATGACACCAGTACAACGATTAACCATATTTTATAAGGATTCAGGGGTTTAAGAATATTGTAAAGCCAAACGATATCAATGGCTTTTTCAAGCGCCTCTCCCTTAACGGGGTGAGGTTCGCCATCTCTTTGAAATTTACCATGCACCATCTTTTTATCAAGGGTATCCACCTTATAAGCACCGAGCTGCTCTCCTAAGCTGTTATACAGCATCACAACATCCCCGGACTTCACAGATGATACATAATCCAGGCGAATAGAGAGATTTTTGCTGGGCTGGTCATAGGTTTCAACCGTACCAAATCCGGTTTTCATATAATCGGATAACGGCTGGTTCGGGAACACCGGGAGAATGATAAAGGTTATCACTAAAAATTTTATGGCCGCCTGCAATTCATAGTGTTGTATTCTGCCGGTAAAGGATTGTATTGCTTTTTTCTGTGACAAAATGACCAGGATTACAATTGCAATGGCAATCGCCATTTCCTTGAACCCGAGAATGATCAATACGCCCAGGAAAAAAGTCAGTATCACGGCAACTTCCGTGGTGATCCCCGTATCGCGTTGCCGATCAATCCAATACCCGCTTAGCAGAAAAGACAATGCGCCGATAAATCCCCCCATAATAATCCAAGGGCTTTGAAAGTACTGGCTTAAATAGCCTGAAACAGCCCCAATTAAAGCGATCAGAATGAAATCACGTGTGCCGGCATGGGGATTTTCAGAACCGGCCATCTCACGCTCCAGCCCCAGAACAAAACCAACCAGAGCAGCTAAACCAAAATTAATAAACTGTTCAAAAATAGGATCTTGGACCATTACGTTTTTTCTCCATAAATTGAGGTCATCATTTTTCTTTGCCCCCGGTTCAAGGAAACGGCTGTCCGGTTCAGCGCCAACCCATTCAGCATATCCAAATTGAAATAATCAAACATCTCCTGTTAAAAATTGCAATTGTCAATTGGATATCTTTTTACTTTCGATGGTTGCAAATTTAAAACCTGAAAACACGACCCCGAACAATTCATAAAAAAAGAGGCAAAACTCTCTATAATAGCTTATAATTCAGCTACTTAACCTTAATTATAAAAAGAATTTTGCCACGACAAAACGTACCACGAACCACATAGAATTCACAAGGTGTAACGGGCGGAAAATTCAAGCAAATTTTGAGGGTGGAAAAATTACTTCAGATGCCGGTGTTCTGCTTTTGAAGCAAGCAGACAGAATGAACGGTCCGGAAATTTCAGTAAAAAGGGAGATGCCCGGTATCTTGACAAGGCAGGAACCATAAATTCTTATGCGGGCATCCGCATCTGACTATTTCTCTATATCCAAACCCCTTTCCACACCCTGTCCGGGGATCCATCTTCCCCTGAACAGACGGGCGCTCACCGGGATCATTAAGATGCCCACGGCCGCCGCCCCGGTAAAAAATAATGTATACCCGGTGGCAGCCACAATGAAACCGCTGACTGCTGCAATGACCAGTGCGCCCAGGTGAATGCCGGTCATCTGCAGTGAGTAGTCAATGCTTTCCAGGCCTTTACGGGAAAAATCCATGACCAGGACCCCGCTGACCACGGTACTGATTGTAATACCGAAATTGAGAAGGGTCACCGAGAGAAACAGCAGCACGGGCATGTCGGCATACAGGGCAATGGGAATAAACGGCAGTCCGGCAACGGCAGTGATGAGGACACTGTCAAGGTACGCCCGCCTGCGTTGCAGAAGGTATTGCTGAAAGCGCCTGCTTCCGGTTGCCGCGGCAAAAAGGGCGGACACCCCCATGCCGTAGAAACCCAGGAGAAAGGCAATGACATCTATGTCCACACCCTTGTCCACCAGAAAGGGTTTTATCATGAAAAATACAGCCGAAGCACTGATGGAGTTGAGTATGGCCAGGCAGAACCAGCGCACCATACCCTTTTTTTTAAAAAATGAGAATATGGCGGACCACTGGAAGGCGGGGGCGGCTTTGTGCTGCTGCCCCTTTTCTTCAAGAAGAGGGAGCAGCAGCAGCGGCAGAAATACGGTTATGCCCAGGGATGATGCGCAGGCCTGCCAGCCAAAGTAATTGTATATGAGCAGAAAAAGCCCGCTGCCCAGAATACCGCCGACATTCAGGGAAAACACCTTGCTGGTGGCGCCCGGACCCCGTTCCTCAAAGGAGAGCAGCTTGATGTACAGGGTGCTGATGGCAATATCCTGTGTGGCAGATGCAAAGGAGATGACCATGACAAGGATAACGATCAGGCTGAAGTTGTCCTGGAGGTTCAAAAAACCGAGCAGCACCAGCAGCAGGCCGTATCCGAGTCCCGCCGCCATGGTCCAGTTTTTGTAATGATTTTTGCGTGACCCGTTGCGGTTGATCAGGGGCGCCCAAAGGGGCTTTGCCAGATAAAACACCGATGCAAGCTGCAGCAGGCCGATCACCTCCAGTGAATGCCCCTCTGTGCGCAGTATTACGGGAAAGGCCATCATAAAGAAAACCGACGGCACGGTTTTTCCCATGAAAAGCAGGGTGAGAATCAGATAGCGGGGGGTGAAAAATATGTCCATGATTATCCTTTTTGCCGGAATCCGACAGTGTTTTGCTGTTCATGCCACATGCGGCGGTATCTTCCCTCTTGTTCAAGGAGCTCTTCGTGCCGTCCCTGCTGTACCACCCGGCCCTCTTCCAATACCACAATACGGGCCGCCTTTGTAATGGTTGCCAGGCGGTGGGCAATGACGATAAGGGTTTTTGACCGCACAAGATTGTTGATGGCCTGCTGTACAAGGCGGTCGTTTTCCGGATCAAGGGAGGCGGTGGCCTCGTCCAGAAG
>JAKSBO010000155.1 GCA_022361095.1 Desulfobacterales bacterium
AGGGGCAAAAATACGCCCAGCGTAGCGTAAAGCTCGGGCGAATACCGGTCAATGACCATCTCCACGGCCTGGGTAAGGGCGGCAATCACGGCAACAAAGGTAATGAATTTTAAAAAGCTTAGGTCAAACTCAGGAAGGCCCAGCCAGGACAAGGCGCCCGGGGCCAGACATCCGTGATAGATCAGCCAGTTGACCGGAGATGTGACCGACAGCACGAAAATAACGGCAAACCCCAGCCCCGCTGCAGTATCCACATTTTTGGAGACCGCAATAAAGGAACACATCCCAAGGAAATAGGCCAAAAGGATATTGCCGATAAAAACGGAATTGATAAACAGACTGAACAGATCGCCCATGACGACTCCTTATTTTTTTTGGCTTGATATGCCGGGCAAAGAATTTTTCAGCCACACCAGAAGGCCGATGACGAAAAAGGCGCCCGGGGCCAGCACCATCAACCCCATGTTCTGGAAACCAAGGTTGTATAAAGCGTCCGGAATCACCTGAAAGCCTAAAAAGTTCCCGGAACCCAGAAGCTCCCGGATAAACGCCACCAGCACGAGAATCAAGCCATACCCCAGGCCGTTGGCTATGCCGTCCACAAAAGAATCAATGGGATCATTGGCCAGGGCAAAGGCTTCGGCACGCCCTAAAACAATGCAGTTGGTGATAATCAGCCCCACAAAAATGGAAAGCTGTTTGGAGATGTCATAAAAATAAGCCTTGAGTATCTGGTCGGTAACAATCACCAGGGTTGAGATAACGGCCAGTTCCACAATGATCCGGACATTGGATGGAATGATCTTTCTCATGGAAGAGATGATCATGGATGAACAGGCTGTCACAGCAGTAAGGGCCAGGGCCATGACAACGGCCGTGGACATTTTCACGGTCACGGCCAGGGCCGAGCAGATCCCCAGCACCTGGTAAGCCACAGGGTTCTGGCTCCACACGCCCTTGACCAGGATCTCCTGGTATTCACTTTTGGATTTAACGTTCATGGTTCACCTTTTGCGGATGTCTGTATAAAAGTCCCAACAAGTTGCCGAGTTATTTTTATATGTTGTTGTGGGCCGGGCCATGGCCCTTAGCCATGGTCCGGGTCATCAGCTTTTGTTTTTAATTGTTTCTGCCGGAAGGTGACGGATACGCCCTCGTACTTCATCAGGGTGTTTTTAATGCCTTCGGACAGATACCGGCCTGTCAGGGTGGCCCCGGAGATGCCGTCCACATAATTCTCCTGTTCATCCTTGGGCAGATCACCGGCCTTTCCCTTGGCAATGCCGATGGAGACAAATTTATCCTGGGAATTCAGGATCTTTTTGCCCTTGAAATTTTTCCGGAACCAGGCACTTTCGATCTCCCCGCCAAGGCCGGGGGTTTCAGAGTGGCTGAACACGGAAAATCCCGACACGGTCTGTCCGTCATTTTCAAAGGCTAGATATCCTTGGATTTTCCCCCACAGCCCCCGGGTATTGATGGGCACAATATAGCCGGAGATATTATTTAAATCACGACGTTGCCCGGTGTCCCGGGCATGAACAAAGTACAGGTGCATACTGCCGGCCTCCTGGGTTTCAATTACTTTACCCTGACGGTCCACCACCACCTCCTCAATGCGCTGGTCATAAAGGGCGTTGATGGTCTCCTTGCCGGGTTTTTGCCCGGCGTCCAAAAGGCCTGCGGCCCGCAACAGGTTCGCTTTTTTATCCAGGTCCATGTTCTCCTGCTGCCGGGCCTTAAGGCCCGTTGCCGCCCCCGTAATCAAAAGGCTGCACACCACGGACAGAACAAGGGCAAAAAGGATGACATGGGATTTTGAATTTTTCTCAAACATTGGGAATCCTCTTTGATGATTTATACTTAAGTACCAGGTGATCCAGCAGAGGCGCAAACACGTTCATGAACAGGATCGCCAGCATCACCCCCTCCATGAACGCGGGGTTGCCCACCCGGATAATCACGGTAAAAAAACCAATGGCAAACCCGAAAATCCAGCGGCCGGGATTGGTGCCCGGGGCTGAGACCGGATCCGTGGCCATAAAAGAGATACCGAACAAAAATCCGCCGGCACACAAATGGTAAAGGGGACCGGCACCGGACCAACTGTCCTGGGTCCCGGGGATCAGACAGACAATTAAACTTGTGATCACCAGCCCGGCAATGCCGCCGATAATGATCCTGTAATTGCCGATGCGGGTCACCATGAGAATGGCGGCACCGATCAGGCAGCAGAGCGCAGAGGTTTCCCCCACACTGCCCGGTACAAAGCCTGTGAAAAGCTGCCCCAGGGAATAACCGGCATCGGAAAGGGCTGCTGTGACGGACTGCCCCCCGGAACCTGTCACGGAAAGGGCCGTGGCCCCGGTCACGCCGTCCACCAGCGGCTTGCCTGCCACCCAGATATCCCCGGACATGGAGACCGGGTAAGAGAAAAACAGAAAGGCGCGCCCGGTGAGTGCGGGGTTAAGGATATTGCGGCCTGTT
Organism: Desulfobacterales bacterium; assembly: GCA_022361095.1. Taxonomy (GTDB): domain Bacteria; phylum Desulfobacterota; class Desulfobacteria; order Desulfobacterales; family Desulfobacteraceae; genus Desulfobacter. Next base: position 2,488 of record JAKSBO010000155.1, read on the forward strand.
CCGCCAAAGACCTCCTTGCCGATCACCACCCCGAAGGAGATGCCGAGGGCCACCTGCCACAAAGGGATGTCCGGGGGCAGGGTCAAGGGAAAAAGCAACCCTGTGACAAGGAGCCCTTCGGAGATCTTATGGCCCCGGATCACGGCAAAAAGGAACTCCCAGGCAAACCCCACCGCATAGGAGACGATGATGAGAGGCAGCACATACCAGGCGCCGACCCCAAAACATCGAATCACGGGCCAGGATTCCCCGGCCCCGATGCCTGCCTGGTAACCGGTATTGTATATCCCGAAAAACGTGACCGGCAAAAGCGCCAGAATCACGATGCTCATGTAGCGTTTCAGATCCAGGTGATCCCGGACAAAGGGCATGGCACGGATCTTTTCCGAAGGCAAAAAGAAAAATGTTTTTGTGGCATCCCAGACAGGCTCATATTTTTTATACTTCCCGTCCCCGGTAAACAAGGGCTTTGTATCATCAAAAAACTTTCTTAAAAGATTCTTCATTATCTGTCCTTGTAATAGGCGTCCATGGCGTCCGAAAGTATTTGGGTCAACTCAATTTTGGAGGGGCAGGCAAATGAACACAGCCCGCATCTGCAACAATCCATCAGCCCAAGCGCCAGGGCTTCTTCAAGTTCATCCGCATTCAGCGCCTTCATAATAAAAGAGGGCATAAGTTCATTGGGGCAAATCCGTTCACAATATGAGCAATTGATACAGGGCCGGGCTTCACCGTGCAGGGTGCAGTCCATTTTTGCCGGCCCCTTGAACAGGGAAGACAAAAACGTGGACGAGACTGTGGGCTTGTCAAGACCGGGACGGACAAAACCGAACATCTCCTCTTCCGACCCGGCTTCAATGATATTGACCGTATTTTCAAAAAACCCGATGTGGGCATTTTTTTCTAGTATCCGGCCATTAAACCGGCCTGTGGTAGCAATACTGTTTTCAGGCATTGCCCCGGCCAGTGCGGACAAAGGCATGCCCTGGCGGCATCGCATATGGGGTTCCCGCCTGCCGGGCCGGGTAACGGTGATAATTTTCTCAACCGGATACCGGCCGGTGAGCAAAAACTGGCCCATCATGACCAGATGTTCCAGCCGGATGCACCAGGCACTGTTCTGTGCCGCCGTTTGCTTGATCTGATACAGCACCGCACCAGGATGCCAGGCAGGGTAAATGTCCGGGGCGGCATGGGTGATCCGGTCCGCCACTAAACTGCTCTGCTCCCTGATGCCTTCCAGGCTGCTCTTCCGGCAGACCACGTCAAGACGCGTTGAAAATCTGTGCAAAATTGCCATCCCCGCTTCAAAGGCAGTAATGTTATCTTTAAGAATAATGCCGGGACGCGGCGAAAAAATATCATTTCCGTCCATGACCACAATAATCATGGCCGGGGAATGCTCCGGATCGGCGAAATCCAGAGCCGGAAACTGACGAAGCCCCTGCCACAGGCCGCCTTTTTTCAGATGCGCCACAAGGGTATCCAGGGGCATACCGGTGATGCCGGCCAGCTCAACCGGGTCATATTCGACATACTCATCTTCGGCTTCAGGTGCGATCACCACCTCCATCAGGCGCCGCCGGTATCCGTAAACAACCTTTTCCACCAAACCGGTTCCGGGCGAGACATATTGTATGCTTGTATCCCGTTTATCCGTGAATAACGTTTCGCCGGTTTTAACGCGCTGTCCCTCTTTTACCAGTAATTTCGGACGGATATGGGGTATGTCCCCGGCACAGCACCCTAAACTGGACGGCAGATCCAGCCGGACACAGTTCAGGTCCGGCTGTTCAGGCACATTGAGGTTAAACCCACGGGAAATTTTTAATGTTTTCATTTAATTATTTCCATTTTTATGACAGGCAGTGAACAGAATATAGATCTTCTTCTACGAACGGACACCCATTACGGCGTCCCCCTTTTTTCCTCTTTAAAGTTCTTATTGTAGCAGATAACGCCGCAAGGTCAAATGGTTAAGATGTAAGATTTTAAATATAATACAGGCAACTTTACAATCGGTATCATTCGTTGGAATTGACACCATGCAGCAGCCGGCGGATTGCATGCGATTAACTGGAATTTCCTGCTTTATCCCTTGATTTTCCGGCCTAGAAAGAATAGAAGAGAAATTCGATCTAATGAAATACACTGGCCACAAAAAAGGATAAAAAAACATGGATCAAAAAGATTTTGACAGCATACTCAACCAGGAATTTTTAGATGAGCTGTTACCGCCTGAAAGAAGTGATCAGTTTTTTGATGCACTGTATGGTGATGCCTCAGAAGGGGCCTATGATATCCGGCTGGAACCTATCAGTATTTCCGGCAGCCGGATTGTCCTTGCCTTTAATCTGCTTCGCCGGCCGGACAAATGCCTGGTGTGCAGCCTGACATACGGACTGCCCAACGTTTTTGCCCGGCACCCCCTGATCAATATCAAAGGTATGATTGAAAAACTAAAAGAGGCCGGGATCCCGGCAAAAAACTGGCGTTTAGGGGATACCGAGGAAAATTCCGCATCCCTTCATATTATTCCGTTATATATTGACCTGGACTAGCCGCCGAACATTAGAGCTAAAACCGAAAAACCCCAAATAAAAGACCTTTTGCCGCACAATAAAGCAGCAAAAGGTCTTTTTGTCTCTAAACACAAAGAAACGTCTGGACGGATACTGTGTTTAGACAAAAAGTTGCCCAGATGCAAGGCGCAGGAAAATTTGTAACCGGAGCAACCTTATGGTTGTGAGCCCCGATTTTATATTTGGCATATTTTTCTGCAACGCAGCAGGAGGGTGACTTTTTGTTCAAACACTAAGCTTTGGGAAGTTTGGGAAAGGACTTACTCAAAGTCTTATTCCACCCATCCAGTTTGGCTTTGATCTTTTTTAACACAGACCCTACATTGCCTTTGATGGTAATGCTTTCAATGGTATCGCCCTGGGTAATGCTGTTAACCACATCCTGATCTGCCTGGCTGACAACAGCCCCGAATACGGTGTGCATACCGTCGAGATGGGGTGTGGGCACATGGGTAATGAAAAACTGGCTGCCGTTTGTTCCGGGACCGGCATTGGCCATTGACAGGATGCCGGGCTTGTCGTGTTTGAGATCTTTTTTAAATTCATCTTCAAATTCGTAGCCCGGGCCGCCCATGCCGTTGCCGTAAGGACATCCGCCCTGGATCATAAAATCGGCAATCACGCGGTGAAAGGTTAACCCGTTATAATATTCCCGTTTGGCAAGGTTTACAAAATTCCCCACGGTATGCGGGGTCTTGTCGGCAAAAAGCGTAATATTAATGGTGCCTTTTGACGTTTCCATAATTGCTGTCAAATCTGCCATGTTTTTTTCTCCTGAAAGTTAAAAAAATTTATTTGAACTTAATATAGAATTTCCGGATGTCAAATATAAAAAGAGAAATTACCACACCAATGCCACCAAAACAACGGTTCCGGCAGTTGGTATGGGGAAACCTTTATCCAAAACCTTTGAAAATTGAGAATATGCTGATAAAGTAACGCGTTGATTCAAGCGAATAAACGAAAAACGTGTGAAAAGAAAACAATGATAGATAAACTTTTGCCCCTGGATCTCACCCCTGAAGCAGAAATCAGCCGGCGGATACAGGCCCTGAAAAAGAAGATGGCCCAGGTCGGTATAGACGGTGTTTTTTTGACCCACAGACCTGATTATTACTACTTCAGCGGTTCAGCCCAGGATGCCTGGCTCTACGTGGCCCTGGCCCATGAGCCCCTGTTATTTGTCAAAAGGTACCTTCCCCGGGCCGTTGCCGAAAGTCCGCTGACCCAAATTATTCCGGTTCATTCGGTCACGGAGATCCCCCAGATCATCAAAGACACCCACGGCGATTTTCCAAAAACCATGGGCATCGCCTTTGACCTTGTCCCGGTCAGGGATTTCAGGTTTTATCAGTCATTATTTTTTGGTTGTTCCTGGCAGGATGCAACCCCGCTGGTCATGGCCTGCCGGGCAATAAAATCAGAATATGAGCTTGGCATGATGCAGAGAGTTGCAACAATATCCAGCCGTGTCTTTGACTTTATTGCAGAGCACCTTGAACCCGGCATCCGGGAAACAGATCTGGCCGGCCGCATTGAGGCCTTCGCCAGGACCCAGGGTCACTCGGGCCGCCTTCAGACCCGCCATTACAGGTCTGTTGGGTTTACCTTTCATATCATGGGCGGTGAAAGCGGAGGGCAGCCCGGCGCCCTTGACTCCCCGGTATGCGGCACCGGTATGTACACCGCCTTCCCCTTTGGTGCAGGCACCCGGGTCATTGAAAAAAATGATCCCGTACTCATTGATCTGGCCACCATGGCCTTTGGCTATCACATGGATGAATCCCGGATGTTTGTGGCCGGAAAGATGACCGGACAGGCAGATGCCGCAAGCCAGGCTGCCATTGACATTCTTTTACACGCCAAGGACGCCATGAAGCCCGGTGTTGCCATGAAAACGATTTTTCAGTCCGCCGTGACCATGGCGGACAGGCTGGGATATGGGGAACAATTTTTAGGGATTTCCGGATTTAAGTCCAAATTTTTAGGCCATGGCATCGGCCTTGAACTGGTGGAGGACCCCATCATTTCAAAGGGCAAAAGCACAACCCTTGAACCGGGAATGGTGTTCGCGGTGGAGCCGAAATTCATTTTTAAAGACCGGTTCGCCGCGGGCATAGAGAGCGTAATCCAGATCACGGAAACCGGCAGCCGGTTCCTGAGCATCATCCCCAACAAGGTGTTCGCAGTTTAAATATTCCTTAAACATCAACCCGTGTCTGGGCCCAAAGTTGCCCAGATGCAAGGCGCAGGAAAATTTACAGACGGAGCATACCCAAGTATGTGAGGATTGCAAATTTTTCTGCAACGCCCCAGGTGGGCGGCTTTGGGTTCAAACACTAAATATTTCCTCGTTCCTGGGCCATGGTCAGATAGGTCTCAAACGTATTTTCAGGCGGATCATATTGATCTGTCTCCTGCTTTTTAACCAAAGCAATGGCCTTGGACGGACAAACCGGCACGCACACCCCGCAGCCGATACACCGGTCGATGTTGACCGTTGCCGCGGTATCATCCATGATAACGGCATCCACATGACAGCGGTCCACACAGGCTTCACACACCACACATTCATCCGCATCAATCCGGGCAAAATAGTTGGAGTGGACGGCCTTTGCCGGTTGTTCAAGCGTTTTCAAGTTCGCCAGCACCTGGCAGCAGCACCCGCAGCACATACAGATATTACCCGGCTTCTTTGCATTGCCCGGTTGAAGCACCAACCCGGCCCGGCGCCCTTTTTCAAGAATGGCTAACGCTTCTTCCACATCAATGTCCCGGCCCAGGCCGTTTCCTTCATAATAGTAGGCCCCGGAACCAAAGGTGAGGCACACCTCCCTGGGATAATCACAGGGCTGGCCCACCATGTCATGCTCCTTGCGGCAGATGCAGTCACTGACCACAATTTTCTTTTGTTTGGAAATAATCTCTTCGGCGGTCTCATAGGGCATGGTGGCCAAATCTACGGTCACCGTTTTTGACACCGGGATGACGCGCAGTTGCTTGGTTTTATATTTAAGCCAGCTTTTTTTCATATATTGGGGCAGATATTCATTCACATCCCTGATCAGACCCGTATTGAGCCGATTGAGATTAAATTCCCAGATACCGATTACAAACTGAATGGCCATGTATGACGGAGAATCATCTTTGCCGCTCCTGAAGATCAGGCCTTTTTTGGACATTTCCATGAGTGTGCCGCCTAAACGTTCCGGGTCCATTGACAGACGTTCGGCAATAACCGGCACGGGTTCCGGCCACATGTTCAGCCCAAGCACAATGGCGGCCTCATCCTGTGTAAAAAGCCGTTTAAGAATTTTTACTTCAACCCCCGAATCTGTTGCCGGAAAGCCTGCCGGCATTTTATCCAGATGCAGGGCCAGTTTTTTGTAGAGATCGGTCATGGTACAGCATCCCCTTCATGGAAATATTTATTTTTATAAACTTTTACCTGTTCAAGAATAAAATTGAAAGACGCTAATTTTTTACACGAAATTGGTGTATAGTCCGCAAATGAAGATTTAAATAGTGTCTGACCGAAAACCTGGAAATTTTGTCGAGTACAAGGCGGGTGTAAATTTTAACCGGAGTAATACATGGCGTATTTCGAGGATTAAAATTTGCGGCCAACGACATAATCGCCCAAATTTACGGTTTTCGGCCGGGCACTAAATAGTCAAAGAGATCTGATAATGATAATACTCAACACCCTGTTCCCTCTGCTTGCCATGATGGCATTGGGCTATATGCTCAAGCGCCGGGGCATGACGTCGAATGAATTTTTAAACACCCTTGATAAACTGGTGTACTATATTTTCTTCCCGGTTATGCTTTTCTGGAAAACAGCGAAATCAACCGGCACGGACCCATCCGGGACCATGCTTCTTCTGGCCGTACTTACCACGGTCTTTCTGGTCTCCCTGCTCTCTTATTTGTATATACGTACAACAAAAATGCCGGACATACCGATTGGATCTTTTTTCCAGGCCTCATTCCGATTCAACACCTATATCGGCATGGCCACCGTACTTACCGTTCTCGGTGAAGCGGGTATCCGGCTCTTCAGCATCCTTGTCGGATGCCTGATTCCTGTTATCAATGTGCTTTCGGTTTCCGTGATGATCTGGCATTCGGGCAGAACCCCGTCCATGGGTCAACGCCTGGGGATTTTGCTGCGGGCACTGATCTCCAATCCGCTTATCATTGGGTGTGCCGCAGGCTTGCTGTTATCCGGTTCCGGATATCGTGTGCC